>JAAKFP010000045.1 GCA_011065005.1 Chlamydiota bacterium
AAATTTTCCCTCGTAGCGAGAAGAATTTTTACTTACATCGTGCTTTTTCCTGGGGGAATGGGATGACTAATAATTGCTGTTATTCCTTGAAGATATTGGTGAGATTTATTAAATAAGAGTAAAGTTCGGGCACGGGCACGATTTACTCAACTTTAGGAAGAATATGTTAAAGAAGCATATCGTTTTTTTTCTTCTGCTTTTTTCGTCATCTTCGGTTCTCTTTGCGTCAGCATCGGTTCCGACGAAGACCATTGGCGAGGATCCAAACCTTCCAACGGTAGCGATTATGATGACGGGTGGGACAATCGCTGAAAGGACGGATCCAAAAACCCAAGCCAGTGTTCCTTCTGGGGATGGGGAAGAATTATTGAATATTCCTGGTTTAAAAAAGATGGTAGACTTTAAAGTTGCTGAATTTTCAAATATCGACAGTTCGCAGATGACTCCAGAAATGTGGCTTCGGCTGAGTGGATTGGTAGATGATATCTTAAAAGATCCCAAGGTGAAAGGTGCGATCATTACCCATGGAACAGACACCATGGCAGAGGGAGCGTTTTTTTTGGATTTGACTGTCGAGTCTAAAAAGCCTGTGGTTTTTGTTGGTGCTATGCGAAATGCTTCCGATCCTTATACAGATGGGCCTTTCAACCTTATCAACGGTGTTGTTCAGGTTCTTTCCGACAAAGCTCAAGATTGGGGTGTGACTGTGACGATGAATCAATACATTAATTCGCCTCGACTTGTCGAAAAAACGCAGACGACAAATGTGCAAACCTTTGAATCCGGAGAGAAGGGATACCTGGGATACATCTTTAACCTCGAGGTTTTTCGACTGAATGATCGTCTGTATAAAATGACTCTCCCCCGCCCTAAAACCCTTCCAAGAGTCGATCTCATTCTGGACTATGCCGGCTCGGATGGAGGTTTGATCCGCCATGCTGTCGGCAAAGGCGCAAAAGGAATCGTTATTGAAAGTTTCGGTGCTGGAAATGTAAACCTCAACGTCTTCGAAGCTGTGAAGTATCCTATCGATAAAAATGTTGCTGTTGTGATCACTACTCGTGTCCCTAATGGAGCGGTATTCCCTGTGTATGGTGATAAGGGTGGAGGCAAATCACTGGCAGATGCAGGAGCCATCATTTCTGGAAATTTGAGTAGTAGCAAGTCGCGGATCTTTCTTATGCTTGCTCTTCCCCTAGTCAAAGAGAATCATGTTGCCCTGAATAAATATTTCGATAACCCCTGAGCTGTTGAGAAATCATGATAAAAACTATAAAAAGCCTAGGAATCATTCTGATAGAGGCGGTCAAAGGCTATTTCCGCGATCGATGCTTTCTTCATGCATCCTCATTAACGTTTTATACCTTGTTATCCATCGTTCCCATTTTAGCTGTGGCTTTTGGATTTGCAAAGGGGTTTGGTTTTGAAGAAAATTTAGAGGTGGAACTCCATAAACGTTTCCAAGAACAAAAAGAGATCGTCGATTACGTTGTGGAATTTGCCCGCTCCATGCTAGCGCAGGTCGAAGGAGGACTAGTTGCAGGCATCGGAGCGATTCTCCTTTTCCTGTTTGTCCTAAGTCTATTTTGGACAATTGAATCTTCGATGAATGCCATTTGGAAAGTGAAACGTTCCAGGTCAATTTTGCGTATGCTTACAGACTACACAGCGATGATGATTATATGCCCATTTTTCTTCGTAATCGCAAGCAGCCTGACAGTGTTTCTCACCACACAAGTAGACATCGCTCTCGAACAGCATGATGTGTTAAGAAAGATAACCCCTTTTTCTTTTCTGTTCTATCGTGGAATCACACTTTTGATGATCTGGATTCTCTTCAGCTGTCTCTATATCATCATGCCAAATACACGAGTCCGGGTGAAATACGGAGTTGCAGCGGGGATTATTGCTGGAACAATTTACTATTTCCTCCAAATCGCTATTCTTCAATTCCAAATCGGAGTGTCTCAATACAACGCCATCTATGGGAGCTTTGCTGCCCTCCCCCTCTTTCTATTCTGGCTGCAATTTAGCTGGACACTTGTCCTCTTCGGTGCAGAACTAGCTTATCAAGCCGAACAAATCGTCCCCACTCTTGGACCAGAAAAATCACGCATGGAAATGAATAGAACCGAACTGGCTCTGTTTTTGGTCTTCCGTCTCATAGAACGATTCCATAACAAAATGCCACCCCTAAGAGTCTCAGCATTAGCTGAGGAATTTGGAGTACCCACTTCCTATATTCGCGAGATTCTTTCAGATCTGGCTCTTTCTGGAATCCTTGCTCGGGTCAGGTCTGATAAATCCAGAGATTGTTTCCAGCCCGGTCAAGAAATTCGGAATATCACTTTGCAATCTGTCATTCATGCTATAGACAAGAACTTTCTTGAAAAAATTTCGATGAATGCCAATGATGACGCTAAAGTTATCAAGAAAGTTTTTCAGGAATTTGTTGGAAAGGGTTCTGCAGATCCATCAAATATTTCCTTGTACTCGTTACTTGATCATTCTAGTTAATGAAATACTATCTTTTTTCTTATTGATCGAGTATACTATAAATTTCTATTATTGAATGTGTTATGGGGATACTATGCAATCTTCTCGTGGTCGATACATTAAAATCCTTCTAGGCGTCTGCATTGCAATTGTTGTGAGTGTTGGTTTATTCGTTGCATTGGTGCCGGCCATACTTTCGACACAATGGTGTCAGACGAGCTTTATCAATAACATTAATCAGCGCATTCCTGGGACCGTCACTGCGAAACACATTTCAGTAAGTTGGTTTGGAGGTCAAAGGGTTGAAGATCTGACACTATTGGATCCAGACGGCGAAGTTGTGATTTCTCTAGACACTTTTGTTACAGACTCCTCTTTGTATACCATCCTTACAAACGGTCTAGTGAATGGCAAAACGAAGCTAAGCAATTTTAATGCTACAATCCTTCGAGAATCCTCAGGGAAAACGAATCTGCAAGAGAGTTTAGGAGATGGGGTCCTCCCTATTTACTTTCCTGGGAATCACTCGATTACGGTTTCGAATGTTCATGGTGAAATTCAACATCCCTCCTCTTCGAGTGGATTCACATTGCAAGCATCGGGACAGACAAAACAGGGAAACGTTACAGGAGACTTTCATTTCGACTTCCAGATGAGAAATGATGAGATCAAATGGAATGCAGATGTTAAACACTTCCCTGTAGATGTTTTAGAGGCTATTGTTTCCATCAATCAGCCTGAATTTTCTGGAATCCTGCGCTCTCTATTGGGTGAGTCGATTAACTTTTCTATTCATGAGACAACCCAGGGTCATGAGCGCTCTTTTAACCTCAATGCACAAACTCCTACCCTTACGACTACTGTGAACGGAAAAGTTCATGAAGGCGTTTTAACACTATCTTCTCCAGCAAAGATGACTCTGAATGCGTCCCCCGAATTTCTAAAAATTCTGGCATTGAATTTTGAAGGGGAAGTGGACTGGCGATTGCTCAATTCTGTTGAAGCAGAACTTAATCTCGACAGTTTAAGTCTTCCTTTGGATTTCATGGCATCAGGAATACAGTATCATGAGCTGAACGATTTCTTCATCAAAGGAGATTTTCACATTCCTAAGGCTGATCTCTTGGTGCAAACCAATCCTGAGATCCGAATTCAACTACAAGATTTCACTGCTAGAGTGGATACTTCGAAAAATGGAAGGAACTTGCTTTTTCATCTTGGTGGTTCCCTCTTTCAACAGGGCAAATCGATAAAAGTTGGTTTCGAAACAAAAATCAAGAAGCCCTCAAATTTGAACCAGCTGCTGGTCAGCCTGGGGCAACCTTCGGAATTAGAGTTCGCTTTTGAAAATGTTTCCACATCTTTACTTGATGACTTGTTAGGTTCAAACGGGCACATTGCTGAGATTTTAGGACGCGATTTCACGCTTCGTGTGTTGTCTTCTTCGGAAGATCTCCAATCGATGCGTCTGAGTCTGTTGTCTGATAAGGTAAATCTCCCAAACATTAATATGAAGGTAGATCAAGCGATCCAAGTCGGAGAGGATTGGCGTTACAAAGACTTCTCAGGCCATATATCTATCGAGACCCTTACACTAAACAACTCACGCTCTTCCTTACGTTCCCTTGAGATTCCGTGGAAGATTGAAAAAGGACTAAAAACGGTTTCAGCTTCCTTCACAGGAGTGGCTAATGAGCAAACTTTTGATGGTAGTTTTAAGCTTGCGAATTTCAATTCTACGAATACATTGCCGAACATCTATTTCTCTTTTGCTGGCAAGAAATTTCCCTCTCAGTTTATCCAGTTATTCTCAGGAAGAAACGAAGTCGAACCTCTTTTTGGGGCGACTGTAGACCTCAATGTTTCTATAGACCTCAATCAATTGCATGGACCTGTGGATGCAGATATCAATGGAGATCGAGGGTATCTTCGATTACGGTCTCTGTATGCAAAGGGAACCATAAATTTAGAAGAACCTCTTGTTGTGGAAACCACGGGGACCCCCCAGCTTGGGAAGCAGGTCCTTAGTTCATTTGCTCCGGTGTTTAGAGAGCTTATCGCTGCTGAAAACCCTATCAAGCTGACAATCTATCCTGATAAGTTTTCTTTTCCTTTAATGGCCACTGATTTCAGGAACATGCAAATTGGAAGTGCGGTGTTGGAACTGGGCAAGCTTCACTTTAACAATGCTGGTGATGTGAAAAAGCTCTTTGATGTCCTGCGCCCTGTTCGATCGGAACAGATCTCCATTTGGACGACCCCACTCTACCTAAGCATGAAAGATGGTGTGCTCGCTGTTCATCGGATGGATATGTTGATCATGGATCATTATCCTATTGCAACGTGGGGAAAAATCGATCTCGTCAAAGATTCTGTCAACATGGTGCTAGGGATCACAGGTCGAACGTTAGCAATCGCTTTCAACCTCGATAATCTTGACAGCAATATTATGGTACAACTTCCTATCCAGGGAAGTGTGAGAAATGCGAAAATCGATAGCTCTAAGGCAACGACACGTATCGGTGCTTTGCTCGCACAGAAAGAGGGATCCCCGGAAGGGTTGATCGTTGGTACAGTTTTAGATCTTGCGAATCTTGCGAACGGAAAACAAGGGAAAGTGCCTCCCCCCACGACAAATCCCCTCCCCTGGGCGGACAAATTAATTTCAGAGGAAAGCGATGCGAATCACCCCAGAAGGCATACGGAAAAGGATTCGAAGGAAGTCATTGATCCTTTAAAGGGAATAAAAAAAGAAGCCTCAAAAGTTTTGAAAGAGCTCTTCCGCTAATGGGAGAAGAGAAAGTTATTGTGAATGATATAAACCACAGAGGCCGCAGAGAACACAGAGAAGAATAAAATATGACAATTCTTTTTGAAAACAACTTCTCGAAGGACTTTAGCTTTTTTTCTAACTCTCTGAGACCTCTGTGGTTAATTTCCTTAAGGAGGCTAGAAGAAATAACCTTTACATTTAGGCTGTTATAGCTCTTCAGTTGCGAGGCGCAAATCTGCAGTCAACTTATTAGTTTTCAAAGATTTGCAACAAAGCAAGTGAAGATGATAGGACAGCATAAATGTAAAAGTTATTTTTTCTAGCTTCCTAAGTTATGGATATTGAATTTATTTGGAGTTGAATACTTATGAAGAACATTGAAAAAGCCCTCACTGATTTCGCCGAAGGAAAATTCGTTATTGTCTCTGATGATCACAATCGCGAAAACGAAGGAGACCTGATTATTGCTGCGGAAAAAATCACTCCCGAAGCGATTGCTTTTATGGTTCGACACACAACAGGCATTGTTTGCGTTCCTCTCACTCCTGAAAGACTTGCTGCCCTTCAACTTCCCCAGATGGTCCCTGAAAACACTGAAATGCATCGAACAGCGTTCTCGGTATCTGTTGACTACTGCCATGGCACAACCACGGGAGTTTCTTCCGTTGACCGTGCCGCGACAATCAAAGCGCTCATCGATCCGGAGACGAAGCCTAGCGATTTACGACGCCCCGGGCATATCTTTCCTTTGAAATACCGTGAAGGTGGTGTCCTTAAGCGTGCTGGCCATACCGAAGCCGCTATTGATCTAGCAAGACTATGCGGGATGTACCCCGCAGGGGCGTTGTGTGAACTTGTCAATGATGATGGTTCCATGGCACGACTTCCCGATTTAGAACGTTTTTCCGCGAAGCACAATATCCCTATCATCACTGTCGCGGACATTATTCGCTACCGACGCCGAAAGGAGAAGCTCATCCGTTGTGTTTCCCAGGCTCGGATCCCTACAGACTATGGTGAATTCACAGCCTATGTATACGAATCCAAGTTAGATGGAATCCAACACATTGCTCTTGTTAAGGGAGAGGTTTGTGGCCATGAAAATGTTCTTGTCAGGGTCCACTCCGAATGCCTCACCGGGGATGTGTTTGGGTCGAGAAGATGTGACTGTGGCTCACAACTCGAGCTGGCGTTTAAGAAGATCAAGCAAGAGGACAAGGGTGTCATCATCTACCTCAGAGGACATGAAGGGCGTGGAATTGGTTTAGGACATAAACTTCGGGCCTATTGCTTGCAGGATGAAGGTAAAGACACTGTAGAAGCAAATGTCGAACTTGGATTTGCTGTTGATTCTAGGGAGTATGGGGTTGGTGCGCAGATCTTGGCGGATTTGGGAGTGACAACCATTCGCCTAATGACAAACAATCCGGCGAAGTATGGTGGATTAGAGGGATATGATCTCGACATTGTTGGAAGGGTTTCCCTGACAACAAAAGCTACCAAAGAAAACCTTCGGTATCTGACCACAAAAAAGGAAAAACTTGGACACTTACTAGAAATTTAAGGGTGAATAATGAACGAAATAATAGGAACATTGCAAGGTAATGGCATTCGTGCGGCGGTTGTCGTCTCTAGATTCAATGAAACCGTTACCAATAAATTATTAGAAGGCGCACTTAAAGGATTAGAACAGTGCGGAGTCAATAAGAATGAAGTCACTATAGCAAGGGTGCCAGGGGCCTTCGAAATCCCCATTGTAGCAAAGAAGCTAGCCTCCTCCGGCAATTTTGATACCGTAATTTGTTTGGGAGCGGTCATTCGCGGAGAGACCTCCCATTTCGATTATGTGTCTAATGAGGTTTCCTCAGGGATTGCTAGAGTAAGCTATGAGACAGGAATCCCTACGATTTTTGGGATATTAACAACAGATAACGTTGAGCAAGCACTCGATCGCTCTGGTGGCAATAAAGGCAATAAAGGATTCGACGCCGCCCATGCTGCTATTGAGATGGTCAATCTTCTGCGCAAAGTGGATTCGGCTCAGCTCAAATCTACCGACTCCGTTTCGATTGAAGAGTCCCTATACAATGCCTGCTCAAATACTATTCCTTAAAAGTACATGTTCACGGAGTAGTACCAATAGGCCGCTGCCAAAGTTAACTTGGATCGAATAAGTTTAATTGGACAACCTTCTCATAACCAGAACCACCGATATCATTCGTTATTTCAATACGATAACCTCCTCCACTATGGAAATTGGGTCTTATTTTATGACAAATGCCATCTTGCTCCGTTACCGACATTTTATTCATAGTTTTTACTTTTAAAGAATTAGGTTTTACGCCCAAGAAAGCTCTACGAAGGGAGTCGGTTTTTTCGGAAGTCGTTTCTAGTTCCACGCTTATTCTATAGGCTTTGACCGAAGAAATTACTCTAGGAGAATCCTCACCAAGAGTACTAACGCGAGCATACAGTGAATTGGGATTAGTATTATCTTTCCGCATAAATTCGATGATCCGATTAAAATCAGATCTAACTCCATAAGGATATTCATACTTTGCAAGAACCGTCATTATTTACCTCCATTAATGAAACCTCTTGCCCAGAATCTTACTCTAGATTAATCTTTTTTTTCAACACACAAATGTGAGAGCTTCAATGTCAAGTTCAGTATCATCTCCAATATCCGTAGCCGTTTCAGGAGCGACGGGTTCAGCATGGGCGCCTGTCGATGCTCAACCTGATCATACGGTTAGTGCTATTAATGCTCTTACTCATGATATCTTGGTTGCTAATCAGGGCAAACCATCAAGAATAGGCTATCATGAACTCATTGATCGTTTAATAGACTTCCAGAAGAAATGTGAAGACAAGTGTGAGTTACTCCCGAGGGAACACCAAGAGAAGTTCTTAGCCCCATTCCTCGATTTTTTAGTCTCTAAAAAATGTAAAGAGGCATTTGGAAAAATTTTCCCAGACAAAATGGCCCCTCCAGCCTCTTCTGATCGAGACCCTGCTGAAGATAAGATATACAAAGTCTATAGAAAACTCATTCCTATTGCAAGAGAAGCTCTTCTTCAACGTGATATCATGGAAAGCGGTTATGATAGAGATCTTCATGCGTTTCAAATGATCGTTTCAGACTTATTCGCTCGAGCCGTCGTCCAAAATACATCGCCTGATGAAGATGCCCCCCCCCTCTACCCCTTGGTGATATGGACGGACTCTGATACTCCCTGGACCTATCCTAAAGAGATACTCCAAAAGTTAGACAAGAATATGGGGGCTGGGGTAGTAGGTTTACCTTCCCAATTTCGGCACGGAGGATTAGCTGCCTGGGGTGCCCTAGGGCATGAAGTTGCAGGCCATAATCTCTTACACGCTATTCCAAATTTATTAGAAGAGTTAAGGGATTTTGTCGTAAGTGAAATCAGAAAAAACCACTCCAAGGAGAAAAATATAGAAAGGATGGTTTCGCTGTGGTCTAACTGTGTCGAAGAAACAGCCTCCGATATCCTTGGAATATTGGCTTTGGGCCCTTCGTCTCTGATTAGCATGCTAGCCTACTTCAGAGGGAAACGGGAACAAGGGGCTCTAGAAAAGCGAGCTTCTCGTCATGGGAATAGAACACATCCCCCTGACTATCTAAGGATCTTTATGGGAGTCTTAGTCATACAACAATTTTCTTTTCTAAAAATTAATGATTTAACCGACAGTTTACGTAGGGATATCGAGCGTGATAAACCTACGGATTGCTTTGAATTTATTAAGCTAGATGAAAAAAAAGATTATCTCGAATTTGAACCTATGCCTGTCGAAGTAGCGATTAAGATGGCAAGAACAGTTGTAGATGCAATTACTAATACAAAATTTAAATGCTTAAGAAAGCTGAAAGTAACGGACCTCATTAATTGGACGCAAGATGATGAAGAGAAGGCTAAAGGTATTAGTGACAGCATAGTCGCTTTTTGTCTTAATCCCGAACCCGCACCCAAGAACGCCCTATCGATGGCAATATACCCACACGAATCAGATGCCCGTCATGTTTTGGCGGGAGCGCTCATAGCCTGCTCTTCCATTAACTCTCCCGATCTGCGAATCAAAAACATCTTTGACACTATGAAGGAACTTCTTGCACTAAGATATCACACTGTCCATTAATTGAAGCGCTACTTAGGAACTGTACAAAAATAAATTGGGTGCGGCTATTTTAGGACGCAATCTCTTTTGTTCTTCAAGCGGTCCAAAAGATTTTTACCATCTCTTTGCTTTTGTCTGCCTCGCTTGCCTTTAGGCAAGAAAGGTAAGCGAGGCAGACAAAAGTACTTGAAGATCCTGAAGAAAAAGAGTTTTAACCCAAGTTTACCACCTAAATGGTTAAGAAGTAGTTGTGAGGCACTTTTTTCCAATTTTATGTGACTTAAAAGCCTCTATTTGTGCTAAACTTCAAGTACTTATGGTTTTTTTTGAAGTCTTCGGTATTTACTACTCCTTGTTCTTGTTTTGGGGCTTGTTATAGCTGCATCTAGCCTAGCTAGACAGTGATTACTTTGCTCTATTTTCAGTTTTTCAATAGGGTTCTCTGTTAAGTATTCCATCTCAATTCTGCCCAGTAATTTATTTTGTTCAGTAGTCGCTTTGGTCATATTGTGGGTAGAAAGTCCAACATTTTCGGCCGAGATGAGATCTATCTGACATCCAGATAACTTTTGGTATAAGCGTTCATGAGCAACAACATCTTTGCTCTCGATTCCTAGGTTTTTGTGAAGTCGTAGTGCAAGATAAGAAAGATATAAAAAATTGCACAATCAGGATGAGCCGCTCCAATTCTGGGATTGACCGTCCTAGTCGCGCTTTTACTGATCGTTTTGATAAGAACCTTTTTCCCTTGTTTTGATTGTTTAGATTAGATACAATCGTGGTATGATTTTTTCAAAACAAACCATAGAATATTTTCGAAGCGTAGGTTCGATGGTCATCCAAGGGCTTGGCCTCCAGCAAACACAGACTCCTTACTATCTCAAAGGTGATCTCACTATCGCCAATTACG
>JAAKFP010000046.1 GCA_011065005.1 Chlamydiota bacterium
TACCCCCCGTTCCGCTAACGCTCCACAGGGGGCTTGCACCTTTTGGCGCTACCGCGCCTCTGGAGTTTTGCATTTCTTTCAGTATGCCTAATCCCGCGGCCCCTTTCCCGGCCCCTTTCCCTCGAATTTCAGTAGCTTATTTGAGATGGGATGAGGAATTTCCATGCGAAAATGATGGAGACAAATCCCTTGTCCCTTACCACTTACCCGAGAACCATATTTTGTGTCTCTAACTATAGGACAACCAACCTCTGCAAATTGAGAGCGAATCTGATGGTAGCGTCCTGTTTCCAAATCGATCTCTACTAGCGTTCGATCTGCCTCCCTCTTGAGGATCCGGTAATGAAGAAGGGCCTGTTTCGCATTTGATGTCTCTTTAGAAACAACCCGTGATTTGTAATTGTCATGCACAAGGTAGTGCTCTAACGTCCCTTCTTGAGACGGCGGCATTCCTTCCACCCATGCATGATATGTTTTCTTGACCTGGCGATTTCTAATCGCACCCATCAACCGTGAAAGTGCTTTAGACGTTCGCGCAAAGACAACGATACCACTCGCTGCTTTGTCAAGGCGATGTACTGGTTCAAGAAAAACGTTCCCTTTTTTGTGATACTTCTGCCTGATCCATTGTTTTGCAGCGTCTTGTAAATTCTCCTGATCGGTTCCACTAGGCTGTGTTAGAAATCCAGAAGGCTTGTTTACGACGAAAAGGTGGTTGTCTTCGTAAATTATATGCATCTTCGTTGTCTGATTGCTTCGTACAGCAGAAGTGTTGTTGCGGTGGCAACGTTTAGAGAATCTGCAACACCAAACATGGGGATTCTCACCTGAATGTCCGCGTGTTCCATCCAAAGGTCGGAAAGCCCTAGCTGTTCCGTGCCTACAGCAATAGCGATAGGGCCCGTCATATCCACTTGGGTGTATTCTTTTTCAGCATGAGGCGTCGCTGCCAATATTGAAATATGCTGTTCCTTCACCCACTCTATTGTTTTCTTCCCTTCAGCTTCAATCACCGGCACGGTAAATAGTGTTCCGACACTCGCCCGCACAACATTAGGGTTATGGATATCGGTACAGCGATCGCAAACAATCAGTGCATCTACACCTACAGCATCAGAGGAACGTAGAATCGTTCCGAGATTTCCCGGCTTCTCAATGGCCTCAGCAATCACCAACAGCGGAGACACTCCTTCTGATGGCTTGATGTCGTTTAAAGAAAGGTGTTGCTGCGGAGCAATCGTAAGCAATCCATCAGGACGATCACGATAGGACAGTTTGTGAAAAACAGGTTCACTGCAAAGAAAAATCTGGGCTCCAGATTTTTCTATCCGATCAATGAGCGTTTGTTCATTTGTGCCCAAAAAAAGCTCGGGACAAATAAAAAGTGTCTCCACCTTTCGATTGGCATCAATAGCTCTCAAGAGCTCACGATACCCTTCTATGAGAAACAATCCACTTCTGTCTCGCTCTCGTCTTTCACGAAGACGCACCCCCTGTTTGATACGTGGATTTTGCAGACTCGATATTTTTAAGGTTTCTTTATCCATGGTGCCACCTCGCAAAAATCCCATTCGGCAACGGAAACACTGCAAAGTTCCCTTTCAATAACATCTCCCCACACTCGACCTGTCCATCGCAGCCATTCATTGTTTGTAAGAGAATGTTCTGCAATCCGAGGGGCGTGATGTTCGGTGTGTGCGAGGATAACAACAAAAAAAGTGGTCGATCGCTTAAGAGTTCCTTGCAACACCTCAAGACTTCTAAGAGGTCTCTTTCGAATTTGAAAACTTGCCCCTGGCTGCCGCGACCATAAGTTGGTGGATCGAGAATAATTCCCTCATATTGCCTTCCACGGCGCTTTTCACGATCAAGGAACTTTATTACATCATCCACGATCCAACGAATGGGCTTGTCTTGCAACCCATTCAAAAGAGCATTCTCTCGCGCCCACGAAACCATCCCTTTGGAAGCATCCAAATGGGTCACATGGGCACCAGCCTCAGCGGCCACGAGAGTTGCTCCACCCGAATAGGCAAACAGGTTCAATATTCGAACTTCTTTTCTTTCTTCCTTGATTCGATTTTTTATTGCTGAACGCATCCAAAGCCACAGATCTTTCTGCTCGGGAAACAGTCCTAAATGCCCAAAGTCCGTAGCCGACAATAGAAAGCGTATTCCTGCAAGTTCTATCTCCCATCTATCCCCTCCTTTTTTTACCCAACGACACTTCCCTTCTCGCGAGAATTCAGCATCTGCTTTCCTCCATTCTTTTTCGGGCAGCTGAGGTTGCCAAATCGCCTGAGCAGCGGGACGGACAATAAGACAAGAACCAAATTTCTCGATTTTTTTTCCATTGCCACTATCAATCAAAGAATAAGTATCAGTCATTGTCTCAGAGTAATGAGGTTTCCTTGGTATAGAGAAGAAGATTGCTGAGGAGAGAATTCACACTACGGTTAATAATCATCTGTCGCGTACCTCTAGCTTGGAGCTTCCATGTGTGCGGTTTTTTCCCCTTCCGACATACCGCACACCATACTGTACCTACCGGTTTTCGTGCTGTTCCTCCTGTTGGGCCAGCAATCCCAGAAACAGCTAGGCCAAAATCGCTGCCTGTAGCTTCAAGAACGCCTTCAACCATTTTACTCACTACCTCTTCACTCACCGCACCTTTTTCTTTGATTAAAGACTCGGGCACACCAAGCAAATCGGTCTTGAGAGAATTCGCATAAGAAACGATAGATCCAAGAAAATACTCCGAAGCTCCGGAAAGCTGAGTAAGCCCTGAAGAGGCACTGCCTCCTGTACAAGATTCCGCAATGCTGAGAGTCCATTGATTTTCCACGAATATATGCTGAACAGTCTCTTCAAGCTTTCCCGACTCGGACTCAAAGCAATTGGAAGCGAACTTCATTTCAATTTCACTACGTGGAAGGTCTATTCGCCTCATCGCCGTTTCTGCCTCTTCAGCATAAGTAGAGAACTGCAGAGACAACACTCCCAGCGAGGGATAAATTCCAAATTCAACATCTGGATATTTTTCTTTTAGCTCTCGAAGAAAGGGATCGACGCTAAATTCAGGTATCTCAAAAAGGTTGATTGTTTTGTAGAAAAACTGTTTCTTTAGTGGGAAATGCTTGAGAAGATAGGGGATCGCCTGCTCAAGAAACATCGGATGCATTTCGTTTGGAACACCGGGCAACATCAGCAACGTGCCCATCTCATTATTCAAAACCATACCTGGTGCTGTTCCAATGGTGTTGATGAGCACTTCTGCTTGTGTGGGTACGGTCGCTTGGTTTTGTAGAGTGGGAAGATCTTTGCCAAAGCGGTTCTCAAGGTCTTTAGCAACATTTTTATCAAAATGGAAATCGGAGTCAAAGAGTTCAGCAGCAATATTGCGCGTTACGTCATCAACAGTTGGACCCAACCCACCTGTAGAGATCACAAGATCACTCCGCCGCAGGGCTTCACGCAAACCTTCAAGCAATATTCCTTCTTCATCTGGCAAGGTCGTTTGCCGAGAAATGGTATACCCTTTTTTATGCAATTCCTTTCCAATAAATGCTGCATTCGTATTCATAGTATGTCCTAAAAGGACTTCATTCCCAATCACAATAAGTTCGATTTTCACTAAGAAACCTCTATTTTACCATTGATATAACAAGGTCTTATAGAAAGCAAAATCATACTACAAATTCCGATAAAGATCGAAGAGTCTGCAAGATTAAAAACAGGATATTCGTACCCCCAGAATACGAACTTCAACATATCCACAACATGGCCATAAACAAAGTAATCAATGATGTTTCCGGCAGCGCCAGCAAGAACGAATGTTAGCGGGAAAATCATCAAGCGGTTCTTATTAAAAAACAACAGATATACGGTGAGTCCTGCTATGCACAAAATGCGAAAAAACAGTAAATAATCCTGAAATTCTGCAAGAATTCCCCACGCTGCCCCACGATTTGTTGCATGGACGATGGAAAACTCTATTCCTAAAAAGTTCTCAAAAACTCCAATCCCGTAGTAGGGATACCACTGCGACTCATGATTCAACTTTGGGATACTGTTGTGAACGTAGTATTTTGTAAGAATATCAGCAGCAAAAATTAACAAACCTACAAACAAAGGGGTTAGGACAAGAAGAGAAGGTAGGAGTTTTCTTTTTTTATTCAACTTTCTCTTTTTATTCTTGGTTTTATTCTTGGCCATGGATGTGGAATGTTTTCTTATTTGTTCTATGAAATAGCACACCCCCACTTGAGGCCGGGGTGTTTTCCTTCCTTATAGCAAACCCTTCTCCAGCTGCTCCTGAGCCTCTACAGTCATTGTGGCATAAGGTACTGCCTCTAACCTTGCTACGGGAATCTCTTTTCCCGTTATGTCACAAGTCCCATATGTGTTCTCTTCAATTTTCTCGAGGGCACGCTCAATATATCTTAGAATCTCATACTCACGACCAGTAACCTCAAGGCTAATCGTCCGATCAAAATCATCCGTCCCTTGGTCTGCTTGGTGCTGGGAATATCCCGTAGTTTCATCCGGCGCTTTGATCTCGGCTGTAGAACCTTGTAGCGTTCTCGTCAACTGTTCTCGAAGCTCTTCTAATTTTATTTTAAATTTTTCTATCTCTTTTTTCTTGAGAGCCATTTTCTTTCCTCCTAGCTATTTGACGCATACTTTTTCTTTTCGTTTCGCATCATCTTTTGACGGTATCGTTTGAATAGCTTCCACAAGCTCTTCAATATCTTTAAATCTCCGGTATACACAAGCAAACCGTATATAAGCAATAGGATCCATCGCCAACAATCGCTCCATTACAATGCCTCCAAGCTCTGTTGTGCTGACTTCATGCACCTGCCGTATCATCAGCTCGTCAGAAATTTGAGACGAAAGCGCTATCACTTGCTCGTGACTTATCGTTGTATGGTGGCAAGCTGCATCCAAACCCTTAATCAACTTCTGTTGTCGAAAGTCCTCATACCTTCCATCTCGCTTGAGTACTTGCACCGTCAGTTCTATTGTCTCAAATGTCGTAAATCGACGCAAGCACTCTAAGCACTCACGACGTCTTCGAATGGCATTTACCTCGTGCGCCTCGCGAGAATCGATCACTTTTAATTCTTTATGACGACAAAAAGGGCATTTCATAACTTTTCACACATTCAGGAGTCAATCTTTTGATTCTTTTAAAAAACTCATTTTTGTCAACAAATTAAAACAGCAACCGCGCCGCGCAGGCGTCAAAGCAGGCGTTAAAGAGTTGTAAAATATGTCCGTTTCCAATACTGCGTCTTTAATTTAAAAATCAATATAAGAATATGTGCTAAATAAAGCGGGAGATGATATCTCAAACACCTAATACTGTCTAGAACAATCGTAACAGTCCACCCTGATCGGTTTGAGGACCCAACTACGCAAAAGAAACGTGCAGAACTTGTGAAGAAACATTTTCTAACCATATACAAGATCTCAACTAATGAAATGAAAGAAGAAATTCGTAAGCTCTTCCTTGAGACCTCAGAAAAAACCTCAATCTTTGATGGTCATGAAGATTTGGCTCAAGAGGTAAAAGAAGAATTTCCCCAGAAAAACGGAAAACTGATAAGATAAAATGCAAATATTGAGGTCTCTCACTATGAAGAAACTTTTTCCTTTTTTCTTATTCGTATTGTTTGCGCTTCCTCTCTTTTCTGAAGAGCGCATTGTTGACACCATAGAAAATGTCGATCTCTACGTTAATGACCTTTACAACGAAGATGACCACAACTACGGTGAAGAATATTATGTCCTAAACCGTAACGATTTTCCTATGCATGTTTCTATTCATCTCACCGATAATAAAAATGCTGAAAAACATCTCATCAAAAGTACGGTTATTGTCGGATCAAATCTACGTGGTGATTTAGGTCATATCCTCCAAAAAGACCTCTCTCTCGGAGCCACTTGGAAATACGAGTGGAAAGCTGAACGAGATTAGATCGTAAGCGTTCAGACCCCTGCTTAATAACCGCGAAGACTCGCGAAGTTAGCGAAGAATACGCGAAGAAAATAAAAAATTTTTAAAATTGATTTTTTTGCCACTCTTCTTTCATGACTTTACTCACTAAAATTTTCTTCGCGCTTCCTTCGCTTCCTTCGCGATCTTCGCGTTCATAGGGAGTGAACGGTTGCGGCAAACTCTCTGTGTTAATAAATGTATCTGTGTGTTACCTGTGTGCATCTGTGGTTGTTTTTCAATGGATATTAGCTCTCTATCATCGCTAGCTGAGCCGATCCAATATTGACATGCAAGAGGGTCTATAGGAGCTTCCAAACAAATTGTAGTGATTGAGATAATGGTAAAGCTGGTAGCCAAGCTGACGCTCCTCGAATCCCGGTTCCCTTGGAATAAGTTCACGGTAAGCCGTATGGAAATCAGAAGTGAACCCACCAAACATCAATAATATTCCAAAGTCCGCTTCATGATGACCATAATACACTGCAGGATCATATACAACGGGATTTCCTTCCAGGTCTGCGGCGGTATTCCCGCTCCATAGATCCCCATGGAGCAATGAAGAAACGATTTCCAGCCCTTCAAAAAAGCTTGGGTATTTCTCTAAAAACCGCTCTCCCTTTTTGCGAATTTCGCTATCTCCGTAGCGCTTTTCCGCGAGTAGCAACTGAAACTCGAGGCGCTGATGGATAAAAAAGTCGACCCAATCCTCTGTCCAGGGATTCTTCTGTGGGGTCGTTCCAATAGTATTGTCCATTCGTAACCAAATTTTTTAGTCCCTTTCGCAAGGTGCATCTGCGCGAGTTGAGCACCAAGCTGACTTTGGCTAGATGCTGTATGGTGAGTAAGCTCAAGATATTCCAAGATAAGAAAACTGTGTCCTCCTCCTTCTCCGTAATAATAAGGAATAGGCACCCTCAAAGTCGCAGTATCTTTGATTGACCGCAATCCTTTAGCTTCCGCTTCGTACATGGCAAGGGCGTGCCTTTCATTGACTTTCACGAAGAACTTTCCCTTATCAGTACCGTAGGTATAGCATTGATTTAAGATCCCATGAGGAGTCCCTGTAAGGTTTTTGACTTCTTTACATCCTATTTCTTCGATAAGAGCCTGTGTGACAGCGTTATTGACATTATTCATAAGTATTTGATATACTATTGATTACGATATTTTTCTCACATTTAAACTCCAATTTCCGCTATATTGAAGGAATAGGACAAAAAACTTGGAGGTCCAATGAGTAGACTAGCAACTTTTCTTTTAATTACAATCCTTTGTGGTTTTGTCAACCTTCATGGTGACGATAATTTTTGCCACAAGTGCGAGGTCTTGCGAGAGTACCACAGTAAGAACCCATCGAAATATGAATTTTACGACGACTATTTAAAAGATCTGGAGGAAAAAGGGGCCGATGCGGTAAACCTTTCTATCGAAGATCTTCCCCCAGAGATCCAATACATCATGGACCCCGAAAAAAAAGTGGTCGAGAAAAAGTAGGAAAGCTGAGGGGTCTAAACGCAGAGGCACAGAGAAAAAAGAGAGAATAAAAAATTAATTCTCTTTTTTCTCTGTGCCTCTGCGTCTCTGCGTTTAGACCCCTCTCCAAGGATTAGCAACGAAATGAAGAAAGTATTGGTTTATGTCGATGAAGGAGCGGGACCCAAGTCGGTTCGGCACCTCATCAAAACACTTCGGGATGAGGGTATCGATCAATCCCTTCAAATTTCACGTATTGACCGCCATTTTCTCAACCAAGAGACTTGGGAAGATGAAGCTGAATTAATCATTTTCCCCGGGGGCAGGGACATCTACTACCACCAAGCATTGCGCGGCAAGCCCAATGCGCGCATCCAATCCTATGTGCAGAACGGTGGAAAATATCTAGGCTTATGCGCCGGCGGATATTATGGGTGTGCTTCCATCGAATTTGAAAAGGGACACCCTCTCGAAGTGATCGACGATCGGGAGCTAGGCTTCTTTCCTGGACTAGCAAAAGGGGCAGCATACGGTCCGAATAAGTTTCGCTATGAAGGGGAAAGCGGCGCCCACGCAGCAGAAATCGAATGGCTGGGTGAAGAAACAGGATTTCGCTCTTCCTGTATCTATTTCAATGGAGGTTGCGAGTTCGTCAATGCCGACAATAGTCTAAATACCACAATTTTAGCACGCTACCACGATATTCCACACACACCCGCGGCCATTGTTCAGTGTAAAGTGGGAAAGGGAAGAGCGATTTTATCTGGAGTTCACCCCGAATATAGCGCTTCCCATTTAACAAGCCTCAAAACTACCGCACCAAATATACTCTCTCAACTTGATGAGAGTGAACATTTCCGAAAAAAACTTTTCTGCAGCTTATTGAAACGATTGCTTCCAATTTGAAAAATGTGTATGTTCTGACCTATTCATTGGATACTATTATGGATCATCAACAACTCATAAAATTTCTAGAAATCGCCACCGAAGCTGCTCAAAAAGGGGGCGAAGTTCTGGAAAAATATTGGGGAACACAATTGGACATCCAGGAAAAGCTTTTTGCTGGAAACCTGGTTACCGAAGCAGATAAAGAGTCTGAGAAAGTGATTTTGGACCTCCTCAAAAAAACCTTCCCCACACACTCGATTCTTTCCGAAGAGGCCGGACTAACAGATACAAAAGGATCTGAATTTTCCTGGGTTGTCGACCCCCTAGATGGAACAACAAACTACACCCACCAATATCCGATGGTAAGCATCTCCATTGCTCTTGTCCATGAAGATAAACCGATCGTGGGTGTTGTCTACAATCCCATCCACAAAGAGTTGTTTCAAGCCGCAAAAGGGATAAAAAGCACACTGAATGGTCACCCTATTCAAGTTTCTAAAGTGACCTCATTACCTCAAAGTCTCCTGGCAACAGGTTTTGCTTATGATCGAAGAGAGACCGCAGACAATAACTATGCAGAATTTTGCCATATGACACATCTCAGCCAAGGGGTCAGAAGAGAGGGATCGGCCGCTCTCGACCTCGCCTACGTCGCGTGTGGCCGTTTAGACGGCTATTGGGAACGGGGATTAAACCCTTGGGACATTGCAGCAGGGGTTATCCTCATCGAGGAAGCTGGTGGCAAAGTCTCTTCCTATGAGGGAGACCCTCTCATCTTAGAGACGGGGCGAATTTTGGCCTCAAACGGCCTCATCCATAACGAGCTTATCCAAGAGCTGCAAAATGTTGGAGATGGAAAACCCCAGCCTTATTACTAATAGACAAAGAATCGCCTAATAAACCCCTTTAGTTTTGAGCTAAACTGTGATTAAAATGTGTTCTTGACGCTCTATCTTTTATTGATTATAATTAAAGTTGAAGATATATTAATAATTAAAAATATAGAAAAAGGAGGGGGTAAGGTGCGTGTCGATGCTAACATCCATTCCTATTTACAAAATTTAGCTAAAAGGGATCTCACTTTTAAAGGTGAGACATATGTTGCGACTGGAAAACATGGCAAATCATCAGGAGACATAATTCAGATTGTAGAAACCATCCGGATGAATAAAAATCAAATTTCGGAAGCCGATCTTGACAACCTCTATTCCATTCAGAAGAGAGTGCAAAATTATACAAAATCACCTGATCCTTTTTCCACCGTGATCAACCGTACAGTGAAAAAAATATTGGGACTGCCTGTAGCCGATCTTCTTATCGAAGAAATAGATCAGATATTTTTAGATAAACTGAAGCTGACACCCGGGAACTTACCTCATGACCTTTTGGTTTCCTATCTAGTACCTCGCTTAGAGAAAGCGAAAGATCGCCCTCTCGAGCAACAAAAAAAAGAAATAGAAGCATTTTTTGCTGAACATGAAACTGTTTTGAATGATCAAATCACCAAAGAAACGATTGCTGGGATTTGGAAGGATGTTCGCGAACATTTCACTCCGGAAGTAAAATACCTCATATTGTCCTCTTTAATTACTTCTTTGGAAAAGCGTGAACCAGGCTGGTTCTTTATTATTAAAGATGTCTTAAAAGATGCTGATCGGGACATACGAAAAGATTTTGCTCTTGTCTGTGCTAAGCAAGACGCAAAGAGAACCTTAGAGCAGATCAAAGACTTCGGCATCGAGAACCAAGAGGACTTGGTCGAAATCGCCAGGTCATTAATCACTACTGAAAGGTGCTGGCTCATACCGCTGTACATCCAAAACTTTGGCCTCAAAGACCCGGATGTTTTGATTGGTCTTGCCAAGCAATGCGCTCAGCAGGATCCCATTGCAACGATAAGCAGCA
>JAAKFP010000047.1 GCA_011065005.1 Chlamydiota bacterium
AGCTCTTCAGTTGCGAGGCGCAAATCTGCAGTCAACTTATTAGTTTCCAAAGATTTGCAACAAAGCAAGTGAAGATGATAGGACAGCATAAATGTAAAAGTTATTTTTTCTAGCTTCCTTAGCCGGAACCCACATCTTCAAATCAAAGAAAATACCCCCTATGTACCCATAGTAAGCTATTTTCTTTGATCTGAATCTGTGGGCCCCGGCGTTGGCAAAACTCCAGTTCTTCATCTTAATTGAGTATATCGATAAGAAGGCCATCAGAATGATCAAACTCACGCTGAATCCAGAGATGGAAGCGCGATCACATACCTTTGATAAACAAGAGGTTATCCTCGGAAGCGGAGATTCTACTCTGGCGGATTTCGCTATCCCCGGAGACACCGTACAATCTATGCATGTAAAAATCATCAAAGAAGAAAGTCGCTTTGTTGTCATAAATGTCGCCAACGACCCTTTCACCTCTCTAAAAGGGCTCCCCTTTGGAAAGAAAACCATCAATAACCACGACACTCTGGAAATCGGCAACCATACCATACTCTTTGAAATCTCCACGACACCGGAAGATTCAAGCACTCCAACCGACCCTGACGGCGACCAGTTCACCAAAGAAGAACTTGCATCCATCGATATCGATGCCCTTGTTAAAGAGGTAGAAGACTTTGAGCATCAACTCCCCACGCCGCCAGATGAGGCACAAGCACCTAGTGAACTGCCAAAGCAATCCCCATCCGAGGAAACCTCTTCTGACGCTCCTCCAGAAAAAAACCAACCACAACCCCCGTTTGAAGCAGAACCCCTTTCGATCCCTTCGAAGGAAACGCCTAAACCAAAAATGTACTACCTTCAAGACTTTGATGACGAGACCGAAACCTGGAATCAAGATACTGAAGGTTTCCAGATACAAGACCCGAAAAAAACAGCCATAGAAAACTGGAAGATGATCATCGGCTTGATCGTTGCGATCATCATACTCAGCGGCATCATCTGCAGTGGAGTTTACTTCCGAGCAAGTGGAAAAAACAGCCAAGAAGAAAAGAAAATTGCTGCAGGCATCACTGACATCGCCATGGCCATAACCCACGCCCAACTCAATCACATCACTCCCAACAAACTCAATTGGTCCGACCCCGATTTCATCCGGAACAACCTAGCGCAAGTGCTAGCGCCAAACCTTCACACACAAGCGCAAATCGACACCAAAGGGCAATTTCACAAATACCCCTACATCCTTCGAGTGTACACAAGCGACGACCTCTCTCGCTTCCTGATCATCGCCCAACCCGCCCCCAATCTACTGCAATGGCTGATACATAAAAAAACCATTGTTATCGACTCTACAGCAATGGAAATGCGAAAAATTACCGACCTAAAAGAGCTAAACAGATTACTAACAAACCCCACCCCCCTCGAAGGAAACTCCGGTCTTGAAATCTCCCGAACGATAAAAGAGGGAAAGCTGATGCCCCTTGACTCCCTCGCAGGAAATAAAAACCACTGGGGATTCATCTCCCCGAAAACCCTCGGATACATCCGCCCCGGAGCAGAAAACTACATCTATAACGCCCCCCGTTTTTATCCTTTTGGAGAAACTCTGCTGAATAGAGCCATCAATCTACATATGAATCCCAGCAGCAGCGAGGATGTCTCCGAACTTCAAGAGGACATGAGCGAAATCTCTAAGTTTCCGGATATCGTTCTCTACACATCACTAGGGCTGCAAAACGCGATAGACGCACAAAAAGCCCTAACAACTTTTACTCCAAATAGCAAGTTCCTCGTAGGTTACGTCAAACTGAACCCCAAAGGATATGTGGCAAGCAGCCACCTCCTCATGCATGAAGACAATGCAGAGATCTCCATGCTCGAATCCGACGCTTTATTTCCCCACCATCTGTCCGGAAAACCCTTACGCACCAACTCCTTCGAAACCGATGACTTTGAGCAATTGTTTTCCTTTGAAAACACTGACCACGACTCAGACATCTCCGTAGAAAGAAATCATCCCCTCTACCTCCAACTCCACGCCGTTGCTACAGAAAGACTCCACGCACTAAAACCGATCAGCAACGAAATCATTACTCTGCTCCAAAAACAACACAACGAAATCCTTCCAGATTTTGAGACCAACATCCAAGATCTCGTTCACGAGTACATACAAACCGGCCACGAACAACGCACAAAAATGATTGAAGAACTAGCAAACCTCTACCTAGAATATTCAGATATGCCGCTAGAAGAATTTATGCAATTCATCTCCGCAACCAAACTCACACCATTGATAGATGAGGCTCTTGAGGAGCATAATCGTACCCCAGAAACCATGACTCTAGATGAAAATCAAATCGAAGAACAATTTCAGAAAATCCACAGCGCCCAAACCCTCGCAAACCTCAATGACAACACCCAAGAAACAGCAAAAATGCTCAGCCTCGGAAAATTGTCTGACACCGAAAACCTCATCAACTACCAAATCCTCCTTCACAATAAAGTCCTCGACAAACTCAGTCAGTTTCTCCTCTCCCCCAACACCCCCTACGCCCATAACAACTTTAACAACCAAGACCGCACCACCCTCATCCAAGTCCTCAAAAACTCCTGGGTGACCGACCACGACGAATACAAATACTTCCTAAGCGAATTCGACCACAGGAGGAAAGAAGGATGAAACAGACAAAAAAAGCACAGAGACACAGAGAAAAAAGAGAATTAAAAAAATAATTTTATTCTCTTTTTTCTCTGTGCCTCTGTGCTTTTTTCTTTTGCCACCTTCCGCCCCTCCCCTTCATTTTTTTTCACTTTTATCTTTTGCAGGTGGGGTGGTATAGTATAAAGACTTAAGATTTTTACGAGACAGCATTATGGATATTAAAGCCCCTCCCGGTGTTTTTGACATTCTTCCCAAAGATCCAAAAGAGGCATGGCGATGTTCCCATCTGTGGAATTACGTAGAATCGATCATACGTGAAACTGCTGAGCAGTTTGGGTATCAAGAGATTCGAACGCCGATGATGGAAAAGACAGAGCTATTCCAAAGAAGTGTAGGAGAAGCTACAGACATCGTCTCCAAGGAGATGTACACCTTTGAGGATAAAGGTGGACGTTTGCTTTCGTTACGTCCTGAGGGGACCGCGCCAGTAATCCGAGCGCTTCTAGAGCATCATCTCACACATGAATCTCCCATTCAGAAATTTTATTATATCGGTCCGATGTTCCGCTACGAACGAGCTCAAGCGGGGCGATATCGGCAGCATCACCAGTTTGGCGCTGAAGCCATCGGAGCAGGCTCACCTGAACAGGATGTGGAGGTCATCGACCTTCTCTACACGGTATACACGCGTTTGGGACTTCGAAACTTACGTGTTCTGATCAACTCGATTGGCGACATGGAGTGTCGGCGCAAATATCGAGAGGCTTTGCAGAGCTATTTAAAAAAGTATTTTGATCAGCTCTCTGAAGACAGCCAAAGACGTTTTGAAGTGAATCCATTGCGGATTTTGGATTCCAAGAATCCAAAAGACAAGGAAATCCTCGCTGGAGCGCCGTCGATTCTTGATTTTCTGAATGAAGAATGCAGGAAACATTTTGAAGAAGTGCAGAATCTTCTAAAAGTTCTAAAAATCCCTTACGAGGTCAGTGATAAGATCGTTCGGGGGTTGGACTACTACAATCGAACGGTCTTCGAAGTTACCGCAGAGGAGTTGGGAGCACAAAACAGCATTGGCGGTGGAGGGCGTTATGACGATCTGATTCATCAGCTTGGCGGCCCTGAACTCCCCGCTTTAGGATTTGGGGCGGGTCTCGAGCGGATCATCCAAGTTATGTTGAAACAAAATGTTTTCACTCCAGAGCCTTATCGTCCAACCCTTTTTTTGATCCCTTTGGGTGAAAAAGCCAGAACAAAATGTTTCGAGCTCTTACACGAATTACGCACTGCTGGGATTCATGTCCAAATGGACTTTTCCAGAAGGAAACTCGGCAAGGTGATGAGCTATGCCAACCAGATTCACTCGAAGTTCGTCGCCGTCGTCGGAGACAACGAGCTCGAATCCAAACAGGTCGAACTAAAAGATATGACTACAGGAGAAACTCTTGTAGCACCATTATTCCACCTTTCACGAATTCTTAGGATTGAAGTGGAAGGAGAAGATTTTATTCGGATTTGGAAGGAGATGAACGCCCCCTTTGAGCAACCCATTGAGGCGGAATTTTTCCTTAAGAAGCTGAAACAATCTATCGAAAGCACGCAACACCTGACAAAAGAGCTCCAAGTCGCCATGAAAAAGATGGAAGAGCTTCTGTAATTAAAAAAAGGTTAACATGTTTGATTATCGACGAACGCATGACTGTGGAACATTAAGAAAAGAAGACGTTAACAAAACCGTCACACTCTCTGGCTGGGTACATCGACGCCGCGACCATGGAGGATTGATTTTTATCGACCTTCGCGACCGTTTTGGCCTAACACAACTGGTCTTTGACCCCGAAAAAAATACCGAGCTCCACGCGGAAGCAGAGCACTTGCGCGGTGAGTGGGTGATCTCGATCAAAGGAACAGTCATCCCACGAGCTGAGGGGATGGCAAACCCGAATCTAAACACTGGGGACATCGAAGTTACGGTCAACGAAATGGAAGTGCTGTCGAAAGCAAAAACTCCACCCTTTTCCATTTGTGATGACTTCATCGAAACAAACGAAGAAGTTCGCCTCAAATACCGCTACCTCGATATCCGCAGGGGAAAAATTGCTAACAACCTGATCCAACGGCATAAAGCTATGCTGGCAGCGAGAAACTTCCTCGCCAAAGAAGGTTTTTTGGATATCTCCACTCCCATCATGGGAAAATCCACCCCAGAGGGTGCCAGAGACTACCTCGTCCCCTCCCGCATCCAACCCGGTTCATTCTACGCCCTCCCCCAATCTCCTCAGCTCTTTAAGCAGCTGCTTATGATCTCCGGCATGGACAGATATTTCCAAATTGCTCCCTGCTTTCGCGATGAAGACCTGCGCGCAGACCGCCAACCCGAATTCACACAAATCGATATGGAAATGAGTTTTGGAACACCCGAAGACTTGCTAGCCATCATCGAAGGCCTCGTCAAAACGATGTTTAAAGAATGTTGCGACATCGATGTCACTACCCCCTTCCGTCGACTCCCCTACCAAACCTGCATCGACCGCTTCGGCACAGATCGCCCCGACACACGGTTCGGCATGGAACTCAACACCCTTGACGACATCGTGCAACGCGGAACGTTTTCCGTCTTTCTGGATCAACTTAAAGCCGGAGGTACCATCAAAGGTTTTTGCGTGAAAGGAGGTGCAGATATCTCTCGACGGGAAATCGATAGATACACAGAATTCGTCGGAAGGCTCGGCATCAAAGGCCTCGCATGGATGAAACGGCAAGAAGAGGGATTAGCCTCGAGCATCGTAAAATTCTTTTCCGAGGAACTTCAACAAGAACTGATCGACCGCCTTCAAGTCGAAGTTGGAGATCTGATCTTCATGATTGCAGACATTCCACAAAATACCAACCAAGCTCTGGACCATCTCAGAAGGAAAATCGCTCAAGATCGGAATCTTATTCCTCACGACCATCTCGACTTCCTATGGGTAACCGACTTCCCTCTTTTTGGTTTAAACCAAGACACGCAACGTCTAGAAAGTCTCCACCACCCATTCACCTCCCCACATGTTGAAGATCTTCATCTACTGGACAGCGACCCCCTAGCAGTGCGATCGTATGGCTATGACATTATCCTGAACGGATATGAAATCGGCGGCGGCTCACAACGTATCCACGATGAAAGCCTTCAGAGAAAAATTTTCGATCTGCTACAAATGCCTCCGGAAGAACAGCAAGAAAAATTTGGCTTTTTCCTGGAAGCCCTAAAGTATGGAACACCACCACACTTAGGTATCGCTCTAGGATTGGATCGCATCATCATGCTTATGGCCAAAACAGACAATATTCGAGAAGTGATTGCATTTCCCAAAACACAGAGAGCCAGCGACCTCATGATGCAATGCCCAGCTCCAGTAGCGAATGAACAATTGATGGAACTTGGTCTTGCCTTAGGAACCGTGCAAAAATAACTTGCACAGTTCCTTAGAAGACACCGAATTCTCTTTGACATAAATCAAGAGTGCTATCAATATGTTACTTACTTGATTCTGTATTTACTAAAGGTTTTTTTTATGTTTGTCACAATTCGAAACTCCCTAATTTCTTGCATGATACTTTTCTTTTCCTTGAACAGCGTAGCAACTTTGTCTGCAGAAGACGCTAAGCAAGGGGAAGACCAACAAGAAGCCGAACTACAGAAACTATCAGAAGCTTTTGGCCATTTCATTGGACGCAACCTCAGTAGTCCAGGAATCGAATTCGACCTTGAACTCGTTATCAAAGGGATACGTGATGGTGCTACCGGAAAACCGGAACCCATGTCAGAAGAAGAATACGAAACGCTGATGAAAACCTATCAAGCCAAAGCCTATGAAAAAATCTCCGATCAGAACCTCAAAGCCTCCAACGATTTCCTCAAAGAAAATGCAAAAAAACCTGAGATCATTGAAATTGAACCCGGAATGCTGCAGTACACGGTCCTCAAAGAAGGCCAGGGCAAAGCTGTTGCTGAGGGTGACACCCCTGTCCTAGACTACACAGGGAAATTTCTCGATGGAAACATAATCGATAGCTCAGAGAAAACTGGACCTGTTCCAATCTCCCTAGACCAAACCATCCCAGGATTCAAAAAAGGAATTTTGGGTATGCGTGAAGGGGAAAAAAGAAAGCTCTTCATACACCCCGACCTTGGGTTTGGCACTTCAAGCGCTCTTCCTCCCAACGCACTCTTGATCTTCGAGGTGGAAGTGGTTTCAGTGAATCTCCCTGTTGAAGAAGGCCAAGAAGAAGCTATGGAAGGTTTTCAAAACGACATCGACAGCGCTATAGAGAAATCACAATGATGAAAATAATTGGCTTCGATGGTGTCTAGTGAAGGTCGTCCTTTACCAACCCCAGATCCCGCAAAATACAGGGAACATTGTTCGCACCTGCTCTGTAACAGGCTGCGAACTAGCCCTGGTTCCCCCATTAGGATTTAGTACAGGAGATCGCTGGCTGAAGAGAGCAGGCCTCGACTACTGGGAAGGTGTAGAGGTAAGCTTCCTCGAAGACCTGGAAACCGCTCTTGAAGAAACATCCCAACCGTTCTACTTCTTTTCCAGCAAGGTGGACACGCCATACACTAGCGTAACATACACTCCCACAGACTGGCTCATCTTCGGCTCGGAAACGGAAGGCCTACCGGAAGTATTCTTTCAAAAATGGCCCGAACGTTTCATAACCATCCCCATGCTTCCGGAATCACGTTGCCTAAACCTTGCCACAACAGTCGGCATCGCCATCTTTGAGGCGTGGCGGCAACAAGGCTTCGAGGTGATTAAACGCAAAGACGCAAACTCGCAAAGATAATTTTATAAGAAGAACGTCTGCCCCCTCTCCCTCCGTTAGCTTCTAAACCACTGCGAAATTGACCCCTCCAAACATAGCCTTGAGAAATTAAAATAAAGACTTTATAAAATTCACCCCAACGGACTCGAGGCCTTTTATAGCGCTAAAACTAAACAAAAAAAGCCCTTACAAGGTATTTTAAAGGCTTTTTTCCGTTGAGAAGTAGATTTTAGCACTATTTTATTAGCCTGAAGGGCTAAAAGTGCAACAGCCCAGTGGCAACGCCCTGGGTGTGAATCAACAAAATATCGCAGCCTGAAGGGCTGCAAGGTGCTACGCAGGATCCTGCAGTCCTTCGAGGCTGTCAGTAAATATTGTCGGGTTGAATTTCTACTCTTTTTTCGGATCTTGGCCCTGAACACAAGCTCCCTACTCTTAGGAGTATGTGAACTTGTGTTCAGGACCAATCTCCAAAAAAATAGCTCAAAATTCAACTGCGACCCTATTTACTGACAGCCTCGAAGGACTGCGATGTTATCCTTATAAACGTAAAAGTAAGACTGGTTCCTGGGGGGGGTACAGGGTTTGAAAATTCGAACTCTGTATGAGAGCTCAAAATTAGCTAACAAAGTTAATGGCTCTCTCTCCTGAAATTCGGAGTAGGTACAACCCCCAGGGAAAAAGGGGGCGTGAATGTTGCTGAACGGGATAAATGAGGTGTCTTTTGGCAGCTAAGACGCCAGGATTGGGGGGATTAAGCACTATCCTTTGTGTTACTCCTTTATTCGGTCGACGAGAAAAAGGGGATTTTATACTTAGAGAGAATAGGCTCTCATTCCGAGTTGTTTTGAGAGTGGTGAATAGGTGTTCGTGAGATTAATCGAGCCTTGATCCTCAAAAGACCACTTATGAACACTATACCGAAACGCAGTCAAATACCGTTTCCGATCCATATTTTGATAGACTCTAAATTTTCCTTCTGCTGTTCATTCAATTTCTTTCGCGCCAGATCCTTTGGAATTCCTCTTTTTTTGGCTAAGTTGACGAGATCTGTTAGATCTTGAACCCTATCAGAGTTCAATTTCATAACAAATATGGATGCCAAATCAGCAACAGGCAACCCATCAGCTATAGAGTCGAGATCCTTATCTATGTGATAGGGATTTCTGTGTCCACTAGGATAGATATGACCCGCTTCTAGAAAATCAATATAACCTCCAGAAGGTGAAATCCATGAGACAACACCCAAAGATTCATGGTCTCGTCTCCATGCTGGAGGGGGCCGAGGGAGGCTACTAGAAACAAAAATATCTATATCTTGCGTGTAGCGAAACCCTTCATCACCGTAGTCTTCTTTAGATGGCCGGAGGTGTTGAATTAAGGCAATCGAACCCACAATAATCGGATCCAAATCATTTTCCCTAAGATGTTTGAACAAAAATCGTATCTCACTTTCTGTGGGTGGACGATGCGTTTTATTTTCATTGTTCTCAATGCTTTTTCTGATGTAATTCGACACATAGGATTTCATCTTTACTTCTCCTTTGCTAATCTACGTTTCAGCCACTGTTTTAAACGGTTTAGGTTTTTCCTCTGATCCTCATTCAAGAGCTCAGTCTCAAGATTTTCTGGGATCCCCATGGAATCGGCCAAAGATAATAGGTCGAGTAAATCTCTGTGCTTTTTAACCTTCAGTTTTTCTACAAAAACTGTTTTAAAATCCATGACGGGGCAATGTACTGTTGCAGACTCTTCATCGAGCGAAATGCTATCAATATTGTTCACCTCTTGGAACTGTACATAACCTCTGCTCGGAGATATCCATAACAGATTACCTAACTCATCTAGAACTTCTTCCCATGATTCTGGAATAGGCGGTAGCTTGGGAGAAATGACCAACAGAATTTTACTTATTGGACGAAAAATGCCCGCACGCATATCCCGATAGTAAGGATGGAGATGTTTGATAACAGCCAGAGTATCCCCAATAACAAACTTGACGCCGTGCTTCGAAAAATGCATGAGCAGCGCTTCAACTTCATCAAAACAAGGAGGAATAGTAACCATCTGATCATGGTTTGAGTAAGGGTTACGTCTTCTACAAAGCGCAATGTAATCGGCAAAATATTTTTCAAGAAACAGGTGTCTATTCAAAGCAACCTCTTTGTCGGCTCTTCTAATGTATCATCCTGTGGTTATAACCACCAGGGTTTTTTTTTGTTTACCTGCTTATTCTTGAGCCGTTGATGCGTTAGCCTTTCTAGGCCAATAATTTTTAGATCATCTGTTGATGGATGACACGTGTAACATCGATGATGTATGACAAGACTGTCACTTTGAGAACGTTGAATCGCGAGAGCTTGCTCTTGTCAAAAACCAAATTTTGAGTGTGTTTCGGTGTAAACATTGTCTTTTTACTTGCCCCGTGATATCATCTCTTACGGGTATAGCGCATCCGATTGGCGAAAGATTATTAATACTATTTCTTCAATCGAAAGAGAAGTGATGTCAATCGCAAAGGTCTGCACTTTTTCAAAGAGGGGAAGCCGCCGTCTTATGAGCTCTTCAAAAGCTTCCCTTCTGTTCTCCGTTCGAAGGGTAGCAGGGGAGTCATTGTCCACCTTGGGGTAATGAAAGTGTCTTAGAAAAAAATTATTCCACAATGAGAGGAAAATCTGTAAAAAGTATCCTTGCTCTTATTGTCCAAAATGCCAATTCAGAATACCTTTCATACACAAATGCTGA
>JAAKFP010000048.1 GCA_011065005.1 Chlamydiota bacterium
CTCTGCTCCCTCAAGCGTTCAGTAACCAGATGTTATTTATCCTGGCTCAGAAGGCTTGTTTTATTCAAAAGGGGACGTTTGGAAATTGCTCCGGATGGGGACATTTCGTTATTGCCAGAACATGAGTGAGAACAGAGAAACTACCATAATTACACCTTCTGCTAAATCCTTGTTTCAATTAGAAACATAGCAGGATAAATTTAAATTGTCAAGATTCTATACCGAATATCAACGAAACAAAATTTAATTTATATTGTTTAAGGTCAGCTATTTAGAGAGTTACTCCTCTCTCTCCAAAGGACTGGCATCTTCCATTTTGGCACTTGTTTCTTCCTCTTTAGATCCCAAGGTCTTTGTGGCAACAAATTTTGGTGAGGATTCTTCACGAACAAATCGTATGTCGTCAAGGCTATCAATGATGAGTTCGCTCATTCCCATTGTGAAGGGGAAATACACCCTTACCCTGGTTCTCCCTTTCTCCTGTTCTTTGACTACCACTCTACCATGAGCCCACACGTTTTTTAACTTTTTACTTCTCGCTATGACCCGATCCCATAGTTGAAGCTTTTCAAAAGAGCTCACTTTGTGAGAATCGTCAATGGTGTGTTCCGTTGCAGGAGCGCCAACGACCCCATTTAACTTCAACGTGCTTAATAGAAACTCTAATTCATGACCCATCTTTAAAACCTTATAGCCATTACAAAAATATATTAACCCCTCAAGTTGTTCTGCACTCTGAAGGAACTCTGCACATTCCCCCATCTCCTTTTCCCTCTTGTTGTTCGTCAAATAATTAACCAATTTATCTACAAGGAAAAGATAAAATCTCCTATTGGAAAACTCTTGCTCTTTGTCATACAAGAGCATGGTCTTATTCTCTAAAACAGCGTCCCAAAAAGGAGCTGCAAAGGTCTTTTCAAGTTGCTTATCTTTGAGAATATGAAATAACAATTTCTTTGTAGGATTCTCTGGAATGATCTTTTGATATTCTACAACGTTCGAACCAGACAGCCTTCTTCTCTCCAAATCTACACGAGTATCGGACTTATTTAGATCAATCGCGTGCAAAAATATTTTGATGAGAAGAGAAGCTACGTCTTTTGCATCGATATCCTCCGGAAGAATAATCCTAAAATGGGGTAAAAGAGAAACCGCCTGTTGTGGATGTTTTAACAGGAGATGGGACATGAACGCAAAGGCTTCATCAACAAATTGATTGTGGAGGATCTGCTGATACATTTTAGGATTACTACACAAATATTCCCATACTCTTGACTGCCTCTCCTCCATTTCACTATAAGAAGGATATAGTAACACTGCCAAAATTCCCCTTTAAAGATTCTGCGGTAACCTTAAAAATAATCTCTTGGATGTCCTTAAAAGATGGAAGATTTTTTAGAGATTCCTTGCTAAACTTCCAAGTAAACTGAAGAGTTTCTGTTGTTTTATCATAGTAGGGATATTCCGAAAATTCGAAAAAAGAAATGAGACTTTCAAGGAAGATTCCTTTTGCATTGTTGTCCATTCTTCCATCTTGGTTGTGTCCAAACATCTTAAAATTTAAAAATGCCTCTTCCTTCTGACAATCGTAGGTGACCAATACAACAACGCTATGATATTTTATGGGTATGTTGTATGTGGTTGTGATTAAGGGGTAAGCAATTTCTTGATCGAGCATGTGCCCTTTAATTTGAATGTTACTGCCATAAAATGTTGTTCTATCTAATCGCCCCACTGCTGCTAACACCCTCTGCAAATCCTCGGGGAATCGCTCTTCTGGAAGGTGTCCTTCATGACAGTGTATACTTGCAAGGATGATCTGATGGAAAAGTGTAAAAAGCTCGTCAAGAGTATGCCCCTTTTTATCAAAATTTTCGGGAAACAAAACTCCGCTATTTACACAGAGTGCCTGAGCATTGAACTTTGGATCGGGCAAGAGTTGCCTGTCAGAAATCTAGGAACTTCAGTAGAGATTCCTTCACTTAGAAGGAGTAACGGTTTAACAACTTTCTGCTCAAATTGCTCCCATGTCTCCGCGAACTTCGTCGGCTCCTCAAAATCCTTCAGGTTGTTTTCCCATTGACGGAGATCACGATTGAATTCTGAAAGGGGATATTCTTCTTGAAGTTCTTGGGTACTGTCCATTTCTGCGATGAGAGCATCCAAAAGAGGAACAGAACCCTCCGCCCTTTTGTAGAAGAGGATGAAATGATCATTCATCCACTCGGCGAGGATCCCCATCCCATCCAACTTGTTGATAAGATCTAACAATCGTCGATTTAGTACACGCGAGCTGCTTGAAGCTATCTCGTTTGCAAACAGACTCCAAGCCTGTTTCACCTCTTCTGAGAGAGCTAGAACTTTGACGCTATGATACACCATCATGCAAGTATAATGTTCTCTTCTTTTCATCAACTCTGAAGGGCTCACATCAACCTTGCTGGATGTTTTGCGTTTGGGAACTTCTATTCCCTTTGCAGTCTTTCTTTCATTGATAATCGCTCCCAATGAGTCGGAATTCAATATTCTTAAAGAAGCCTCCTGCATCAACATCGCTTCAAATCGACTCACAGTGTGCAAGCGTCTTTTTGGTTCTTTTCTCTGAAGGTGATCCTTACAAAGAACCATGGCATTGAGGAGAAGCTGCTTCCCGCGGTTAAACAAAATGTCATGTCCAAAATACTTTTCTTTACCCAACCTCTTCACAATTTGATAAAACACTACGACGAGATCTTTTGCAGCAGTATTGCCCTCCGCAACATCTTCTGATGCCAAGGATTCTAAAAGGGCTTCGAGAGTGGGATTTTCCCTAAATTCCCTAGAAAGCTGGTACCCTTTCAGGTCTATGGAATGGTACAACTCATCGAGAAATTCTTCAGAAATGGAATACTCCTTCAAAGACTCTGTTGCAGCAATAGGGTGTTTCGACCATCCCTCTCTGATCACTTCATGATTCAATCCATCAGGATAGAGATAGTAGGTGTCGGTGGGAACCTTGTCATTCACCATTCCTTCGTTGTGACCAAATGCCGCATTAATCACAGTCAATTTAGGAGTCCCCCCCCATATTCCTGTGTATATCCAACACCACAGCAGAAAATCTTATCCTCCGCTGGCTCTTCCTCGAATCTCTCTCCAATCATTTCCTGAAGCAATACCGGTATAAATGGTTCTGCAATAATATCCTGTTCTGCGGCGAGTCGTTGTGAAAAAGCGTTCTCAGAAAAATAGGATTCCACAACGGTACCCATCGCCTCCAAAATCGCTTCAACGTTCGGTTTTACACCTGAAATCGACTGATACCCTCCCGCTAAGGCAAACTCCTTGGTATCTTCTCGACCCGTACTTCGAACCATACACAGTCCTTGAGTTTCTCCTAAAAACTTCTGGACCTCACTCTTTTTTTTGATTTTTTTACGGATTTTTTGCAGGGTTCCCTTTTTGGAGGAAGTGGAAAACGCCTTGTGAATCCCCTCACGTATGACCCTTAGCTGTTCCTTGCTTTCAGGAGATAACCCTTTGATATCATCTTCCTGATCCTTTTTGTGTATCACAACAAACGCTTTCCAATCTTTGTCAAAACTTGGGTAATTGTTCATCAGAAGGCTTTTCACTTCGTCGTGGGACAAGGGAAGATAATGCGGAACGTAGACCGGAATTCCCTCCTCCCTTAACTCCGCACAAATCTCCTCAAGGATGGATAAATTTGCTGCCTTATTGCCATACAGCTCAGGAAGAATCGACCCTTTTTGCCTTAGTTTTGTCTTCGACGTAGGAGCCTTGCTCTTACTGCTTCGTCGCCAAAACGTTGCTCCACTTCGGGGCTGAGATATCGACGAACTCGCCACACTCTGAACCCTCTCGGCCCTTTTGGCCTCTTCCGTAACAGAATGTCCTCGGGAGAAGGTGTCCCTTTCTACAGGCTCCTTCCCTTCTCTTGTTTCCCATTTTCTACGTACCGAAGGATCAGCTTCCATAAATAACTCCAATATTAGAATTACAATTACCTTTATTACTTATTATAACAAAGCCATTTTAGGTCAAAGTAGGCCATTAGCAATGAGCCAGTTGTGGAAGTCTTCCCAAAGTTGTGGGTCGATGGTTTGGGTGTCGGCTAAAGCTGGGAGTGTTTCCTGCCAGGCTTTTCTTTCCCAATCACACGTTTTTTCTCGCTTATCGGGGTTCGCTTGCAGGTAGACCTCAAAGGCCTCGTCAGGATGCTCCCGAGAATAATCTATACTTTCTTGAAGCGCACTTTGAAAAGGAGTAACAAATTCGGGAGCTGTCTGTGGTGAATTTTCTCTAGCAATGATGATCAATTCATAATGGTTCGGAACTCCCAATTCTGCGAGGGGGAAATAATCTGTATCGACACCTAGCGAACGCAAATGAGCTCCTTCAATGTTCCAATAGGCACCGAAAATTGCGTCGACTTTTTTTGTTCCTAGCGTGCTGACTAGATCGAAGCTCACATTTTTCTTCTTCGCATTTGTGATCTGGTTCATTTTCAAAACTGTATCGAGATATCGCGTTTCAAAGCCATCGACACAATATCCTATCTTTTTATGATTGAGATCGGAGGATTTTTCGATCCCTATTTCTTTTCTGTAGAGAAAACTGTTCAGGGGTTCTTTGATGAGAATCCCTACTGGCTCCACACTAGCATTTTGTGCATTCGCATGCATGGTATAGATTGTATAAGACACTGCAAGGTCGGTCTGCCCCGAAGTAAGAAAAGGGATCGTATCTCCAGGATCTTGAGTTTTCTTGATGACAAGATCAATTCCATGTTTCTTGAAAATTCCCTTTTCTACTCCAACATATAAGGGAACATGGTTTGGATTCGGAAGCCAGTCGAGAATAATACGAACCTCTTTTTTATTTGAGTCAGATTGTAGACATCCCAAAAGGGTGAGTCCGAAAAGAATAGCGACATGGGCTTTGGCCATTTTACTGAAACGAAACCGGATCGGTCTTCTGGTGGTGACTCTTTTCTCGAGGAGGACAGCAAGTACATATAGTCCCATACTGACAAATGTCAGACAAAACAAAGCACCGAAAGTCATTTCTAGGTCAGTAGCCCGACGGCTTTCAATCATCAAAAGTCCCAGCCCCGCCTGGGCACCGGCCCATTCTCCGGCTACAGCACCGATTCCTGCAAAAGCGGCGGAGATACGTATTCCTGCAAAAATGTAGGGCAAAGCCCAAGGGAGTTGCAGCTTAAAGAACATTTGCCATACAGAGGCCCCATTCATCTTAAAATAGTCGACAAGGTGTTGCGGAGTAGAGCGTAATCCTTGGTAAATATTCATTGTCAGAGGAAAAAATATCATAAGAGCTGTCGGGAAGACGATAGCGGCAAAAGACCAATCAAACCAGAGAATCATAATAGGTGCCAAAGCGAACATAGGCACACATTGGATCAGAACAAAAATAGGCTGCAACACCATGCGGCTTGCCACACAAAGGGTCATGAGCCATGCCGAAGGAAAGGCAATCAAAAAAGCCAAGAGAAATCCTCCAGCCATTTCACTGAGCGTCACCCCGGTATGGAATAGAAACCTGTCTCCCCTTTCCCAAATACACAAGAGGATGCTGGAGGGAGAGGGAAGAACAAAAAGAAGATGATCAAAAAAACGACTACAAACCTCCCACGTACAAAAAATAACGCTAAATGCGAGTACGGGGGCAAGAATTGTTAGGTGGCAACTTTTTATTTGCATCGTTCATCCAAGTTAATGATATAGGCACTGCAACAATGATGATGCAACGATAATGCGAAGAGTCTGATGAGATTCTTTAAGCCTGTCTGTAAGAAAGGGGATGGAAGAACGTGAGCCAACATGTCCAATCCCTTCTAACAATCTTTCCTTCATCTCTCTATCTGCTCCTTTATAGAAGTCTTCCAGCACCGAAATGGCACTGTCCCCTCTCCCCCAAAGAGCCAAAATCAGTGCAGCCTGAACCCGAACTTTGTCATCGGAGTCATTGAGAAGCTGTTGAACATGTTGTAAGGCAATCTCATCTCCCTCTGTTAGAAGAAGAGCAGCGGCCAACCCTGTCACTCCCCACGTTCTCTCTTGTAAAAAGTTTCGTATCCCCCTTTCGGCATTGGGATCTTCCATGACAGCTAGCACATTAAGGATTTCTAAGCGGGTGAGTTGGTTTGTCACTTCTGGTTGATTAGGAATTAACACGCTATACTTCACTTTGCTGGGAGCTATGTACCGAAAAAGACCCTTTTGTTCCCACATCCACCGTTCCTTTTCATTGGTAAGAGATTGATAGATTGCCTTACAAGCTTCACTACATTCTTCACGCTGAGAAATCAATCCCAATGCCAAGTTCATTTTTAGATAGGAGTCTCCGGTTTGGCGAAAAGCATCAACAATAAAAGGATAACCGTATTGACCACTTGAAGCTAAAGCTGCTCCGGCAAAAAGGCGTACATCTCTATTCTGGTGGTTAAGCCATTTCTCAAAAGCTTTCTGCCCCTGTTCAGGATGATTTAAAGTTAGCACCCAGGTTGCTGTCACGGCCACTTGGGGATGAGGATCCTCAACTTGAGATGCAATCAACTCTTGAATAGGCTTACCCTCCCACTCATTAATTCTCAAAAGACCTAACACCTGCAAAGCAGTACAACGAACGTCAGCACAGCAATCTCTAAGCAGAGGGATGATGAGGTCAACATCACGTCCCTCTCCTGTATGAGCCACAACTTGACAGGCCAGCTCCCGCAGCCCAGCACGCTTGCTGTTTGCGAGTTTATTAATCTCAGATCTCTTCGGAGTCTCCAACAAATTCACCAACGATTCGATAGCCGCAGCTTTTTCTTCCGCTCTAGCTCTATCATTCGCAACAATGGCAACAAGATCAGATTGTGATTGGCGAATCTTCATTTCTCCAACAGCCTTTATTGCGGCTAAACGCACATGGCAATCCCGTTCAGTTTTAAAAAGGTGCAAAACCTCTTCCTGCAAAGCATTATCACGTAAACTTGAACTCAGCTCCAGCGCAATTCCACGAATGTATGCATTGGAATCACGTAAATTCTTTCGAAGAATTTCCACACCCTTGGCATCCTGTCCGAAAAAAGCCCCCAAAAGTGCATACGTTCTGATGATTGGAGACGAAGACCGTTCACCATTTTCTATCACCCCCCACGCCATGCTTTCAAGGAGAATACGATTCTCCTTCTCCTCGGGGAAGAGGGATAGAAAGCGTTCCCAAGCGGCAACCATCTGTTCTTCTTCCCCAAATTTTGCTAGCGCTTGGATGTAGGCTTCCCACACACCCTTTGAGTGGGGATGGTGTTCTACAAGTTGCCTAGCCTCCTCATAAGCCTGACGATAATCCTTGATTGTCATCAGCGCATAGACCCTTTTTTCTGGAGTCTCTGCATTGAGAATCGTGATAGGAAGCAGAAATAACAAGAATAGCTTTAACAATATACACTCATCAGACTTATGCCATGCCGCCAAGTTTTTGTCCCCCTATGAGATGAAAATGCAGATGAGAGATCGACTGTCCAGCAAGAGGCCCGTTGTTAACAATCAGGCGATATCCATCTGTGATTTTAAACTCTTCCGCCAACTTCTGTGCAATGACAACCATCTCAGCTATCAGAGGAAGGTCTTCTTCTGTCAGAGACTGCAAATCTGGAATTTCCTTCTTCGGCATGATCAATAGGTGTACGGGTGCTTTGGGATAAAGGTCCTTTATCACAAGGATTCTGTCATTTTCAAAAACCTTATCTGCAGATATCTCACCCGCAATAATCTTTCCAAAAACTGTTGTCATGATGACTCCTTTGTTTTTTTTAAAGTATACTCTAGGGCTTTGAGAGCATCTTCACAAGTCTCCCACACAGAAATGAAACGTCCTTTGTGGCAAAAAACTGCCCCAGGTATTCCAGACACTCTTCTTAGATCATCTTCTAGCAGTCCAGCCCACGCTTCTGGCAATGGCAAACGTACGCTCATCCTATCTTGGCAATTCGGAGGAATTCCTCGTAAATTCCAATAGTCTCCAGAAGGCACAATCACAAACTTTGCAGGATGGTCTACACCGCCAAGTTCAAAAAAGGGTTCTATCCATGGAATAGACTGATCGAACATCAGGCACTCATTGTTTTCGTTCATGGCTTTTTCGACAATCTCACGAAAAGACTGAATGTATCGGTACCTAGCCCAAAGACGTTTCAAATGTTCAAAAGAGAAATGCAACGCTTCAAAAAACGCTTTGTTTTGTTCCTCTTCTGTAGCTCCATACGAGATCGGAACGAAATTTGCGATCACTTCAGAGTAGCTGCAGAAACCTGGAATTTGCGGTTCGATACCGTTGTCGTGACTATCTACCCCAGCTATGAGCGAATCATTAAAAAATTGGTATTCGTTGGATTTGAGTACTCCCCTCTCCTTTAAATGGAGAAGTATCATTCCCGCACTGCTCAAACTTCCTTGATATTCTACCTGATGATGATCGAACAGTTTCTGTTTGGGATCATATACCCCCCCAACATCGCAAACATACTCACATTGTGAAAGAACTTCAGAATCTCTGGTCCGGAAAATCTTATCTTCATCAACCAAATCGAATAAAATAAGCAAAGCACATGCCGTGAGTTCATCCGCATGAAAGGTTCCGTCATGCGTACCAAAACCACGAGAAATCTTTTTTTTCGCCATAGAAGATATCGCCATTAGAATACCAAGAAAAATGAGGCAAATTATGACATATGGTTATTTTATGAGCAACTTCTCATAACGCTTACCTATTTTTAGACGTGAAATATTGGAGATGAGGGGTTTACAAACCAAGTTATGAACAAAAAATATTTCATTTTTGTCTTCCCCCTTGGCACCCCCCCTCAGATATACCTGTCGAGAGGGGTTAAAATCATATATATTTGATTTACAGACACATAAGACCATGCAAATACTCTTTTCCCCAGTGGAATGATGGAGATTCCACACCCAGTATTCATGAATATACCCCCATCTAAACAGCTTTTATCATCAAGTATTCCACAAATATACCCCCTAAATGTCAATGAGTTACCTTTCTATGGAATACATTTGGCGAACATTGTTCAGCTATACGAAAAATCCTCATTTAAGTATGTTTAAGATACACCTAAATCAAAGACGCCTAAGCTCCTATGGAAGCATATCTTGACCCCCACCACTATGATCTAGTAACGCCCGATGGGTCCATCACTAACTTGACGGCAATAGATGATAAAACTGCAGAGGCTGTTGTCTTCATTGAGAACATATCCTCAGTATTTGTTGGCTTTGAAATAGAACCAGAATTTGTCTCCTTCAACATCAAGAGCACACTAGCGCAACTTGGCATTAATGGAATTGGGCAAGAATATGAACTGGACCGCAAAAATCATTGTGCACAAGTGAAAGTTACGTTAAAACCCATCGGCGCTATTGGAAGGCAGATGTTAAAACACATCAAAGAAGGAGCTGTCATAGGCAAACTCTTTGCTGCGGATGAACGACGCAGAGTTAGAGACCCCTTTTATTTATCAAGGATGTTTGGAAGGGCAGACCGGTTGGGTAACCCTTTATTATCGCTTGGAGGTTTGCATGGGAGCACTGACCTCATACTTGAAAAAGTCGAAGGGAGAACAGTGGCTTATCTCACTCTTCAGCATGGCAAACTGGAGTATGAAGAGTCCATACACGGTTTTTTGCCCACGCTCGAGAAGGCCCTTATTTCCGATCATCCTATGAGAGAAATCGTAGGACTCCACCAAAAATGGCTCCCTCACGTCCCTCACAACATTGAAGAGGATGAAATCCTTCTCGTTCGCACTCTTCCCCTTCATATCCGAACGGTATATGGAAGGGTGGTCAATGAACTTCTCTCTGAAGGATACCAACATACTACCGCTAATGTTCTTCAACCCGACACAGCTGCCTCCGGAGACATCTATGAGTTGTTTGGAGAAAGCAAGCGAGAACTAACGGATATCCCTCTGGAATTTTATACATTAGAACCTTATCGGGAACATGTCTTTTTTAAAGACCGCGATCAACTGCTAAACAACCTTGAAGATCCATCCACACTTTTCGATGCATTTACGACAGCTCCGCAACCGAAAAAAAACGGCGCAGCCGTATTCATTGTTAAAGGAAGCCAACTGGACAATCTGAAGGCAAAAGACTGGACAC
>JAAKFP010000049.1 GCA_011065005.1 Chlamydiota bacterium
CTGTGATTAAGGTTAAATCTTAGCACTCCTGAAAATTTGTAGTGTCCAAACGATATAGCAAAAACAATCTAGCATGCTCATTTATAAACACTTAAAAAACTACAAGAGGTGAACTTGGGCTAATATTCACCCTTCTTTATTCTCAAAGTTTAGAAAAGGAAGAGGATATCAATATTAATTTTTGTCGAGAAAAACTTATGTAGAACTGCAAGGACAAGTCCCCGTACCCCTAAATTTATTGAACTTTGGGAGTACGGGGACTTGTCACCGTTTTGTTAGTCGCCGACTTGTCGGTGACAAGTTTGTGGACATGTGATTTTTTTTTGAATATTCGGGATGGATTCTTAGTAGATATTTTGCGAATTCCCAAGATGTTACACTCTCGGGTAAAGATCTCATAGCAGAATGCACACAGGGGGATAAGGGCTTGTCGACATCCATATTCTTTTCCCTCTAAAAATGGATAGCTTTGCTGATTTTATTTTGTGGCGCAACACACATGTCGAGGTTGATCCCTTTTTCTTGAAGAATGTCATTGATTACGCTGATGGCTGTTTCAGGTGAATTGCACTCCTGGGAGAGGTGTGCCAGGTGAACACTCTTGAGGTTGGGATGTGCAATATCTCTGAGGAGCTCCCCACACGCTTCATTGGAAAGATGTCCAGTTCGGCCTAGTACCCTTTGTTTATAAAACATAGGTCTGGCACAGGCATGGACCATAGAAGGTTGGTGGTTGGCTTCGATATAAAGGTGATCGCATTCGATAAGGCGGTTTCGGACGAGGGAGGTGACAAATCCTAGGTCTGTACAAAATCCAAGCTTTAGGCTGTTAAGACGGATGGTAAAAGCTACGGGATCGAGAGTGTCATGTTGAATGCTAAAGGGATGGATCTCTAGGTCTCCAAATTCAAAAGTCTCCCCAGTGGAGAAGATCTTAAACTTAGGGCAGTCGCTATAATGTGCGACGATTCCTTTGGCGGTCTCCTGGTTGGCAAAAACTGGGATACCCATACGGTAAGCGAGCACCCGAAGTCCTTGGATGTGGTCTGTATGTTCGTGGGTGATGAGTATGGCATCAATATCTGCGATATCAACATCGATTTCGGCGAGTTTGTTCTTGATCGCCTTGCCGCTGATTCCGGCGTCGACGAGAATTTTCGTGTTTTCCGTTCCTAGGTAAGTGCAATTTCCTCTTGATCCAGAGGCGAGGGTGCAGAAACCTTTCATGCGATATCCAGCTGTGAGGGGTGTTTGAAGGATTCTTGTAGCATATTGCCTGGCAAAATGCAATCTTTTCTTTTAACGCGAAGGTGGCGAAGAATAAGAATTTACTCCTCGGAGTCAGTTTTGACGAGGATTTTGCGGGGCTTGCTGCCGTCGGCAGGGCCTACGATCCCTTCGGCTTCAAGCTGGTCGATGATGCTTGCCGCTCGGGCATAGCCAATTTTTAACTTGCGCTGTAAGAAGGTCGTTGATGCATTGCCTGCGCCTAAGACCGTTTCAAGAGCGTGTTCGAAGAGAGAATCTTTAGAGGAATCATCACTACCAAAACTGTGCAAGCCGCTTAAGCTGCTCGGTTCATCAAAAGAATCAATCGCATAATTGGGTGGCGCTTGGTTGCATATGCTTTCGACTACAGCGCTGATGTCTTCATCACGAATATAGGCTCCTTGAGCTCGTACGAGATGATGTGCTCCCGGGGGCAAAAAGAGTAGGTCTCCATTTCCCAAAAGGGACTCCGCGCCGACCTCATCGAGAATAATCTGACTGTTGATGCGGCTAGAAACTTTAAAGGAGATTCGTGTAGGGAAGTTGGCTTTAATTAAGCCCGTGATCACTTCGCGAGAGGGGCGCTGGGTAGCTAATATCAGGTGGATCCCTACAGCTCGTGCCATCTGTGCGATCCTGGCGATATAAGTTTCAATTTCGTTGCTGGAAACCATCATAAGGTCTGCCAATTCATCGATGATACACACAATGTATTGCATTTTTTCCGGTATTTCCCTGCCGAGGCCGGCTTCGAACTCTTGGTTGATCTTACGGCTGTTAAAAGAGGCAATATTACGGAAACCAACAATTTTGAGGATTTCGTAGCGGTTTTCCATCTCTTTCACGAGCCAGCTCATCGCTGCGCACGCTCCGGGAGGTTCGGTGATCACAGGGGCAAGCATATGAGGAAGTTTTGTGAAAGGCGTTAATTCCACCTTCTTGGGATCTACCATAATCATCTTGACTTCATCGGGTTTGGCAGTCATCAGAATTGCCATGATGATCGTGTTAATGCAAACTGATTTTCCCGATCCTGTCGCACCAGCAATGATCAGGTGAGGCATCTTGGCAAGGTCTTCCATCAGATAGTCCCCTTGGACAGTTTTTCCTAGAAGAATAGGAATGTGAAACTTTTGATTGCTTTGCAGGTAGGAGTTGAGCATGTCTTTAAAAGCTACTTCCTGCGGCTGCGGGTTGGGAACTTCTATGCCGATAGCGGCTTTGCCGGGGATTGGCGCCAGGATCCGTATCGATCGAGCCTCCATGTTGAGGGCGATATCGTTTTGCAAGGTTTTAATCTTCTGAACCTTCACCCCTATAGCTGGGTGTACCTCAAAAGAGGTGATCGTCGGACCACAGTTGATTTGTCCCACTTTTGCTTCGATACCAAAACTGGACATAGTTTCTTCAAGAACTTCAGCATGGCGGCGGAGGTCTTTTTTTAAGGAAGTTTGGTCCAGCTTCTTGGGGTTTGACAAAAGTGATGTCGAGGGTAGTTTGAAGTCTGTGAAATCTCCATTGACGACTCTCTGGGCAGATAGAGCGGCTGCCCTTCTGCGCTTGGGTTTGGGTTCGACAGTCGGCGGGGAAAAGGTTTGGGAATCTACCATCTCCTGACGCTTTGTTTTCCCTTGCAAACCCTCAAAGGGCTGAGAGTATTTTGAGTCTTTCTTTTCCTTGCTTTCTTTGCGGGAAAGGGAGGGACGAATGCTGAGATTTTTTTCTGGGTTGATCGCCAGCATTTCCGGTTCGTTAGCTTGTTCTATATTCTGTGTCGGTTTGGAAAAAGCAAAATTTGGTATACGAAGCTTGACATACCGTAAAAAGTCTCCTTCACTCTGTTCTTCATGGAGGATTTCTTTGGGTTTGCGAAAACGGAGAGTCTTAAGGTTTGAGGGGATGCTGGACAAGACCTCCAAAACCCTTCCTGGCGATGTTTTTGTTAACATGAGAAGGCTGGCAACAAAAGTGCAGCTAAAGATGACCCCTACTCCTACTGTGTTGACGATACGATGTAGATTGAAGAAGGGGAAGTCATCATAGAGATAGTAAAATGGAGCACCTCCCAGGTGGAAGTGGAGCTTGCGATCCCACAACTGCGTGTATAAAAAACTCCCCAAAAATTCCCCAAAACGAGGAAATTGATCCTCTGCAAGCGATAACAGCATGCTGGCGGAAATGACGAGGATACCGATCGTAAAATGCTTGAAATAGAGATGGTTGATCGACTTATTGAAGAGACGCCGCCATCCAATCCATCCGGTGTAAATGGCAATGATGTAACTACTAAGCCCAAATAGCGCCGTCAAGACCCATCCAATTGTATAACCCATCAAACCCAGCCAGTTGTGCGTGCTTTCTCCATAGGCGAAGCTGAGTAAACTCACGATCATCACAAAGGCCAAGGAAAGTAGAATCCAGCCCTGAACCTCCGGAGTTTTTCTGGAAGTGGTTTTTTTTGATCTAGTGGTTTTTTTTGCGCTTTTTTTTCTACTTTTTCTGCTCATGAGTTCCTTTGTGTATTGCAGATTAAGGATTTATATAAAAAAATATAGCCGTTGCTATTCCCAAAAACAGGCAATACCACACAAAATAAATGAATTTTTCTTTAACTGCCAGCCTGATTAGAAGCAACAGGGCAAAATACCCGAAGATAAAAGAGGTTGAAAAACCTGCGACGTATTGCGAGATTCCCAGTGGGTGATGGATGGATTGATCCCCAAAGAATAACAGCAATAGCTTCAACACTGTACCTCCTAAGATAGCTGGAATCACCAAAAGGAATGAAAACATGACAGCATCGTGACGGTTCCAACCCAAAAGACGGGCCCCAGAAATTGTGGATCCACTTCTCGAAACTCCAGGAAGGATGGCAATCATTTGAAAAATGCCGATAACTAATGCATGTTGCCACCACTTCTTTTTAAGTTGATCCTCAGGTTTGTCTCTGCCAAATTTTATTCCAAGATATAGCAATAAGGCGGTCACAATAAATAACAGGCCTAAATAACGCGTTTGATCAAACGTACTTTCCACAGGCTTTAATATGAGAAGAAGAGGAAACAAAGGTAGGGTGCCTATGACGATTTGCTTGAGACGCAGTCGATTGTTGATAAAAAGGTTTCTGATTTCTGTGCCATAGACGAAAAAAATTGCAACTAGGGTGCCTAAGTGACAGAAAAGGTCGAAGAGAATGTTCTTCTGTAAATTATTCAGTCCGAATAAATGCTGGCCTAACGTAAGATGTCCGGACGAACTGACCGGAAGGAATTCGGATATCCCTTGAATGATTCCCAAAATAAAAGCTTCAAGCGTCGACACAATTTCCTAGTCCCTTTAGATCATTTTGAACTGCGTTTTCTAGGTTAAAAAAAGATGGGCGAACGAAGGGACTTGAACCCTCGACCCCTGGAACCACAATCCAGTGCTCTAACCAGCTGAGCTACGCCCGCCATAAAACTCTCTTTTTTTAAGCGATAAAACGATAAAAGTCAAGGGTGAAATCGAAGGGATCAGATCAATGCGAGATCCTTTTGAAGGCGATGTTCCTCTTCATAACGGCATTTTAAAGCGATTCCAAGGAGAAAAACAAGACAAAGATAGGAGAAAAAATAGGGGAGTGGGAAATCAGAAACACGCCATGAGTAGTTTAGGGTATTTGGGATGTTGTAGACGAAATTCAGCATGAAGTGGGTAAAGTGTGCGTTGGCAGCATGTATTAGTGATCCAATCGAGGGTAGAATCATCCAAACAACGCTGGAAATAAGGAAGAGGAACATGCATATGCTGACGAGAAATGGGATAAATAAGTTGTACAATAGGCTCAAATAGGGGAATTTCTGGAAAAAGAAAAGAGTCATGGGCAGGGCAGAAATGTTCACGGCAACAGCTAAAGCAACAGCTTCTTTGATGAAAGCCAAGATGCAGTAACAGTGTTGGTCGATGATGGACATTCGTGACATGTTTCCGAGATGACGCTTTTGGAAGATGTTTTCTATCCAAACTTTGACAATAGGATACCATAATAAGATTGAAGCTGTCGTAACCATGCTAAATTGGAAGCCGAGAGAGCGGTATAGCATGGGGTCGTAGAAAAGAATAAAAAGAATAGCTACTCCCAAAGAATTGAGGGCATAGCTCGGTTTTTCGGAAAAAAGACTTAACAATGCGATTAAGCACATCATCCATGCCCGCGAGATTGAAGGGCCGCATCCAAGAAAAAGAAAGTAGCTGGTTAAGAGGAAAATTAATATTCCCGTTGCAATTTTGAACGGAACAATCCATCGTAATAGCAGGCTGAGCATCACAGCTATTAATGCGAAGTGAAATCCAGAGATTGCCATGAGATGTTGCAATCCCATTTTCCCAAACTCCATTCGCATCACTCTATCTTCAAAATCACCTGTGATAATACCACCCAGAAACTCAGCACTTCGTGTGTTGTTCATCATCTTTGAGGTATATTTCTTCACCCCTTTTCTTAAGCTGTAACGCCACTCTGCTAGACTCCACGACCCTAAAACAGGTTGCCAGGGAGTCTTTTTTGTTGCTGCAAAAGTATAACTTCCCCAGCGTGTCTTCTTAAGAAGGCCATGAATAACATAATCTCGATCCGCAGTAGGACGCGGTAACGTTCCTTTATTTGTAATTCTGATCGTACAAGGGAAATTTTTGCCGGTTGGGCCCGTCTCGTCAGAAATAAAAATTTTAGCCTTTCCTTGGTATATCCATTGAAAGCCAAAATGCGTTTGCGATGCTGAAACTGAAGAGACCTGAAAGTGGAGAGAACCTTGAACTCCCTCTGGGGACACATTTGGAAGTTGATAACAAACCTTGCCATAGAAGAACATGGCACATAGCACTACAAAAGCGAAAATCAGGCGACTTCGAAATTGGTGGCATCCGAAAAAGGAGGGGATGCATAGAAAAACAAGAGGAATAAGAAGTTCTACCTTCCAGCTGATCGCTGCAGAAAATCCAAACAACCCCGCTAATGCATATAGCAGAGCGGGATGTCTTCCCCAAAATCTCTCAAATCTTAACATCTTTCAACTTAAAGTTGTACTTCGTAGAGGCGTTTATCTGTTCCGGCAAGAACCATTTCAAGGGATTTATCGGATTTTGAGAGTATAGCAGGGATAAATATCTTTTGGATGTATTGGAAAGCGATTTCCGAAGAAGGCTTGATGTTGTGCTGGTTCGGTTGTTTTCTTTTCAGGAGCTCTAAACGCTCTATATCTTGGGGATTGAGCGCGGTGGGTATATTGTTCCTGACTCGGATGGCCCTCATTAAGGTGTTTAAGCCCGCAGATAGTTCGTCGTCGTGTGTGGATGCTACCATAGATTGTTTTAGACCCGAGGCCAAGATCAGGTATTTATACGAAACGGTGATTTCATTTTTTAGATAGATTTGTTTTTTGCTTTTGTTGATGGTGATGACCTCTCCAATCATAGCAAAGGCATTGTCCTCCATCGTTATAAAGGCTTGTTTTTCCAGGGACAAAAAATCATTTTGGTGCTCTAAGTCGCCAGATTTCAGTTTGTAGAGAAGCGGTTGCAAGACGTCGTTGGACTTATCTATCAATACGACTTCAGCAAAAATGTTTTGACTCGAGGGTGTCGACTCCAGATCGTTGAGATTTACCCCGACAATAAATGCTCTATTATCGAAATCCATATGCTGAATATGTCCCTATATTTAACCTGTTTACAATTCTTTAATATACCTAAATTGTACAATAATTGGGAATAAAATTCCAGAAATTCCTTATTATTGTTAAGAATCGATAAAGATTGCATGTAATTTTTCTCAAAGAAAAATGTCATTGTGGTACAAGTAGAAGGAAAGAAGGAAAAAGTAGGTGGCATATGGACGAACATATCAGTGAGTACTATTCCCAGTCTTCGGACCAATTTCCAGAGGGTAATTTTCATAGTTGCATCGCCTTGCATGAGGCTGTTGATGTAGATTGGGGAACTGTCTCTAAAAAGGTTCCAATCCTTTCCAGAGGATGGTATGAACTTTCCCAGCTTTCTCCAAAGGATCGGGTGCAATTCAGCCTTGATTATTGGTTGACTAAGTTGCCTTACCATCCTCACGTCGATGAACACATAACTGAATTTTTTGGGGCCTTGGATGATATTGGGATCTTCCTTATTCAGAAAAAACCTGATGATCTATTCGATGTAAATATGGTGTATAGTTTGAGTGGGAGTCGAGGTTTTTATCGAGGAAATGCTCCAGCAAATGAAGTTGATCTTATTGATTTACAAAAACTATTTCCGAATTATATCCTTCCAGAAGATTATTTGGCTTTTTTGCAGATTCATGACGGTTTTTGTAAAACGACTGATTGTACAGGAATAATGAGTTCCAAAAACATGAATCAGAGATATCAAGAATTTCAGGAACTGCTTGAGGGTCAAGGTACAGTAAAAACGAGAACAGGAAAGATTGTAGAGCCGCAGAGCCTAGTACCTTTTTATGAGTCTTTTGGGATGCCTTATTATCAGTGTTTTTGGGCAGAATGGTACCCCAAGCAGGAAATGGGTAACGTTTATTATAGTGCTTCGGAGAACACAATTTCTGATCCATTATCGTTACCTATCATAAGTTCTGAACATATGGCTTTTCCTACATTTCTCGATTGGCTGTTTTTTTATTTGGAGCAAATTGAGACTTAAAAAATTTATGGTCAAGGAGGCAAATATATCAAGAGCAGTTGCTCCTTGTTATCTTTGTTAAAGAAAATATGTATTTAGTTGAAGATTTATACAAAAGACACGGCGAACGTTTAGGGCTAGAGTTCATTGCCGGCAAGGAAGGGATGAGGCGGCAAATTAAGGTGCCGGAGGCTCACCGTCCAGGGTTGAGTCTATCTGGTTATCTTAAAGGATATGCGGGAAAGAGGTTTGTCATTTTTGGCAAGGTCGAGATGGAGTACTTGAAAGACCTTGATCCTGAAGTACGTGTTCAACGCCTCGAAAGGCTTCTCACCGCATCGACACCTGCTGTGATCGTTGCCAGACGCTATCGACCATTGAAAGAGTTGGTTCTTCTTTGTGAAAAACATAAGGTTCCATTATTCCGTGCGAGTATGAGCACCATGAATTTGATCAGCAAGCTAACTTTATTGCTTGCAGAGGAGTTTGCTTTAAGCATGAGCCTCCATGGTACTTTGGTAGAAGTTTTCGGTGTTGGTGTTCTAATACAAGGAAATTCCGCTGTCGGAAAAAGTGAGACAGCATTGGGCCTGATTGAGAGGGGGCACCGTTTGATTTCCGATGATATTGTCAAGGTCAAGAAAAGAGAGGGCTCCTATTTAGAGGGTAGCGGTGCGGAACTTACTCGATATCACTTGGAAATTCGAGGAATTGGGATTATCAATATCGCTCATTTATATGGTGCGGTATGCGTTAGAGATTTTAAAAGCATCGATATCGCCGTTAAATTGGAGACTTGGGATGACCAGAGCTTCTATGATCGTGTTGGCCTTGACGAGAAATATTGCGACATTTTAGGGGTTAAGTTGCCTCTACATATCTTGCCTGTGAAACCTGGCCGAGATGTTGTTCTGTTGCTTGAAACAATAGCGTTGAATCATCGTTTGAAAGGAATGGGGTATCACTCTGCAAAGGAGTTCAACTCGAACCTATTAAATATAATCGCTGAAAAAACAAAAACGAAGAAAAGGACGATACGTCGTGAAGCTCACAAAAAAGTTGTTGGTAAAAAACAGGCTAGGACTACATACCCGTCCGGCGACCACGATCGTTAAATTGGTACAAAGCTGCAAAAGTGATGTAGCGTTCACCTGTAGAAAAGAGACGGTCAATGCGAAAAGCATATTAAGTATATTAATGTTAGCAGCAAAAAAAAGTTCACGGATTACAGTTACTGTTGATGGTGAGGATGCTGAGCTCATCATGGAGAAATTAGTCTTTGCTTTTGAAAATGAATTTGGTGAAGGGCTGCATGAAAGTCAAACATTCTGAAATTCGTTTAAAGGGTGCTTCAATTTGTAGAGGTGTTGCTATTGGTAAGCCCTTATTTTTGACGCTTACTGACGACCATGTGCCCGAATTCACAATACCAGTGCGTGATATTGATGATGAAATTTCAAGATATATTCATGCTGTAGCCTCTAGCAAAGAAGACCTCCAAAGGTTGTTGCTGAAACTCAAAGAAGAGCGCATTCTTGAAGGAGCTGCAATCCTGGATGCGCATCTTCAGATGATGCAGGACCCTTTGTTTACCACACAAGTCGAACAAGAAATTCGAAATACTCGTAAGAATGCCGAATTTGTTTTCCATTCTTTAATCAATCAGTGCCAAAAGAAATTTCAATCTCTTCCAGACCCTTTCTTTCGGGAGCGTTTTAAAGACATTCAGGATATCTCTCGTCGTGTGATGGGATACCTCAGGAAAAGTGTTCGTATTTCCTTAGCTGATCTCCCTCCAAATTCGATAGTGTTTTCACTGGAGCTTTCCGCAACGGATGCCGCGGAGGCGGATGTCGCTTGTGTAAAAGCTATCGTCACTGAAATCGGCGGCATGACCTCACATGCAGCAATTGTTGCGAAAGCCAAAGGGATTCCTTACGTAACCGATGTTGCGTTCCAAAAAATTATGAATATCGATGACGACTGCATAGTGATTGTAGACGGAAGAACTGGTGACCTCATTTTCTATCCAGAGAAGGAAACTCTAGACGCATATGTTGCATTGCAGAAAGAGTTGGAATCTCAAGAAGGTGTATTATTGAAAAGTCGTGAACTTTTTTCTGAAACTCTTGATGGGTACCAGGTACGAC
>JAAKFP010000005.1 GCA_011065005.1 Chlamydiota bacterium
ATAGTAGCCCAGTGCAAGCGATAGCGCAGCTCTGGGTAAGGTAAAAAAAATAATTGCACCATCGAAGATGGTGCTGGAAAATCAAAAATTTGCAAAATGTTGGTTATCAAGCATTAAAAAAAAACTATCAAATCTTTTTAATGAAAATGTTCTGGAACATTCGGGGATGCATTGGTCAATCAAAGGAGCTGAGCAGCATGAGAATAAAGGGGCATCCACTTACAACTAGATTACCGTGCACCCCCCTAATTTGCAACCTAAAATTTTTTTGAAGTGTTCAGGATTAAAAGGTTACGTCTAGTACAGATGTATAACTAGTAAACTCGGGCTAGATAAAATAGTGTTTTCATCGAGGTAAAATTGTCCCGAAATCTCGTCTATTTAGAAGGAGACATGTCCAAAGAAATATTGTCTAATATCTTTCCTGAAATGATTAACAGCCGGAAAAATTTACAGGATGGGTAAGATGGGAAGGATATAAATGGTTGGATGATAGTATTTAAGAATACTAAAGTATCTGCCTCATCAATTTCCTTTATCTTTATCCTACCTATCCTTCCCATCCTGATATTGATGAGTTTGGAATAACCCTGGCTTGGTGAAAGAGGTGAGATTTTTCGGTAATTTTACCTCGGTGAAAACACATTTCCCCCTGGGAATTTGTAAGAATTATTCTTTTACGATCCCCAATTATTCGGATGAACCACAATTTTTACGAAAAATATTTCTTATTTAAAATTATCCTAAATTTTTTTATAATATTATTTTAAAGATTGTAATAATAGAAACTAATCTATAAACTATTGTCATGGATATTAGCAATCATCTCAAGAATCTTGACGGGATTATTAAGTGTATAGAGTCCCCTAGAAAGGATCTGGACCGAAGATTTATTCTGATCAGGATCACCTCTCAAATTTTTGCAAAAATTGCGATTTTCTTCGTTCGCCTCGGATGTAGAATCCGATATGGACACTGGTACAACAACAGAAAAGTCAAAAAAATCGTGAAACACTTCATTTGGAAGGCAGATCAAAATCTAAAATCGGACGATATCACCCGGAAAATCATCAATATCTCAAACAAACTCGGTTTAGATTTTGATAAAAAACTCAGCAGCGATAAGAGTCCGGACTTTCAAAGTGTGAAGGAACTTCCCAAAATGAATGCACGTCTCCTATTTCATATTCATGGAGACGAGTTTGGTGCAAATAATGAAGATCTCGAGGGGTACACGTCCGATGTTACACTGGGCTATTTAAATGCCTTTCTTGAAGGGCGCAAAAAGCAGGATCTTTCAATCTATGGCCTAACGGATGAAGACCTTCAAGAAATTGGAGACGCCCACACGCTTATGAAGTCAAAAGATTTTGTGAAAGTCGCCCAAAGTATGCTGAAGAAGAATAAACGGGTCCTCATGGGAGGTGGTTGGACCGGAAATCCCGGACATGGAATGTATTACGAGATAATCCCTGAAGAGGGTGATAGAGTCACTTTCCGCATCTTTAACCTTGGGGGAGGCTCGAACTATCACATACATGAGATTGTCGGAAACAAACTTAAAGCAAGCCCTTATTACGATCTGAGAGGGATCAAAAGAGAAAACATTTTAAATGAAAATGTCCTGAGGGCCATTCATGAACTCCGAACCAAACTATGCTATCCCGATTCTTCTGACAAAACGGAATACAATGAAAAAGACATCTACAAAGGGTTAAAGGAGCTTCTCGAACCTGAATCTGTGATGGAAGGAGAGATCGATAGCGCAAAGCTGATGTCGTTTCAGAATGCAGGTGTCTGTGCATGGAGATCGCTAATGGCATTCTTAGCGACCCGAATGGAGAAAAATCAATACAAACAGTTTGCCGTCGACATCAAGCTGCAAAGTTTGGTGGACAAGGTCCGAAAAAAACCGAAAGATCATTCCATTCCAATTCAAGAAGAATGGAGGCTCGTCAACAAATCCTATCTTAAACTTTGCCGCAAAATTACCAAAGCCTACGAACAGCAAGTGATCGGAAAAAAGTACTTCGTCAAAGCTGAGACAAAGCTACGCCACGTCTCGAATTGGCTTGCAGATAACAAAGAGAGAAGCCTCAAAGCCCCCAGTGCCGCATTTCCAACAAAGTTGACGTGGTCGAATGTCCAAATGAAAGAAAATGAAATAACAGGCACTCCTTTGCATCAGCAGGTTCAAGAAAAGGACGATCGGATCAGTATTCAGCCGTGCAGCTATCTTGTCGAGTCTTTAGAAGACGCTTCGATAGAAACCGTAATTCATGAATGTGAAGAGGCCTATAAAAAGGGAGAATATCATGCGGTTCATTTAGCCATCTTACGTTTTGTTGAGAGACTCCCGACCAACATCGAAGAAGAAAGCAAAGAGCAAGCTGAAAAGCACATGGAAAACCTTGGGAAATTATCAAAGATCTTTTTCGATAGTTGTTTTATGGTGCCGCAGTCAGACAACATTCACCCGGAACGGGTGTATGTTCTCAATAAATTACTTATGCTTCAAGCAGATCTAGCAGAGTTCATAAACCCATTGATGGAAAATCTTCAATACCCCTCTAGAGCATACTATCAGGAGAAAAATTTCTTTTGTCAGCTGACCAATGAGCATCAAAATAAAGAATTCCATACTTTCTACAAAAAAATCAGTTCGTCCCCAAAAGACATCTTTTGTTATAGTTTCTATAACCACAAAAGCGTAGATGAAAGTTCCTCGATTACCTTTGGTTACTACTGCAACGATAACTTGCTTGGTTTTGCAGAATGTTTAGAGAAAATATTTCCTGAAATCCATGAAGAACTTTCCGCATCTGCCGATTATGTCCATCTTGAAAAGCCCCGTCAGAACGCCAGAATTTTTACAAGCGATCACGTTCCCGGCTGGTTCAAAGCCCTCCGCGATACACATCTTTCTTTACTCTATCTTGATAATGAACCGGTAGGTCGGCCGGCTAATGGATCCAATCAATTTACGTTTTCGTTCAAGCATCGTGATGAAAAAGATCACAAGGATAGGCCAATTTGCAAGATCACGTTCTCTCTGATGGAAATCAGTGGAGAAATACTCAATCAATATCCCGAGCAAAAAAGAGTGCGCACATCTCCAGAATCACGATATGACAGAAACCTCCGGCCGATGTCGTCCTGGAAGCTAGAAAAATTCGTGCATTGGGCATATAGTCAATATTGTAATAACTTTCCTTTTCGGGGGCTGCATTCGGAGAAAGAACTGCTTGCCGATCATGTAAGTAATCACCGGATTGGATTGTCCGACGAGATCTTTAAGGAATTAGGTCATCTATTTCAAGGTGGACGCCTAATCATTGCTGAGTCATTTGAATATTTCTATCGACATCCTGAGAAACTACGCGACCCCGACTACCAGGCACTCTTTCAGTTGCTGTTCTTTGCAGAAAATCTATTTATCAAAGAGAGGTCTGAAAAAAACGGAATCAAGGAAAAACTGTCTCATTTCATGAGTCAGCATATCGAACAATCACTTGCAGAGAACGAGATACAGGCTGCTGTGTTCCTCTTACGAATGAGTCGTTTGTTTTCTTTCCATACCTGTTCTGAGGCTTTGGAGACGTTGCGGCGGATCTTGTCACGAAATGGTTTGGAGCCCGGAGAGAGAAGTGTGGTTTATGCGGAAATTGCCTCGACACTATCGAGAAAGAAAGAACTGAAGGAAAAAGATCTTGAAGATCTCCTGGTGTCGACCGCCTTCTTACATGAGAATCCGGTTCCGAAGAAGTGGGAATGCCCAGAGACGAATAAAGAGGTGCGCGATGCCTTGCATATCCATAGCTGCAAGATGAAAGAAGCTCTCGCAAAGGATCCTCGACTCGTCAATGTAGTGCTTAAGACACTGCATGAGGGTGCTGCAGACAAAGAGTGGAACGTTATCGAGAAAGAGGGCGAGTTCCCCTATTTTGAATCACAAGATGGTAGCGAAGTATACTTTCCCCTTACCGGACAATTAACATCTAAGCATGCTGAGGTTTATCTTCCCCTTACTATTAGGGAGCACCCCTATTTCAAGGAGATTTTTGACAGCCGAAAAAAAGCAATTTTTCGTGATAACAACATCTATGAATTGCAAGATCAATTTGGAAATCAATCATATTGCCAGTTCAAAGAGGGAAAATTAACGATTGAACAGAAGAGAGATGGTGAGTGGTACACGTTTCTGCCAAGAGAGGTGTTTAGCAACGACAAGGGAAACTCTTTCTTAAAGAGTCGCTATCTGCAACAGAATTTTCACCACTGGCATTCACTTAAAAATCCTGCGAAAATCGAGATCCTTGATCCAAAGAATGGGAAAAAAAGATATGAGGCCATAGTAAAAGATCGGTATATACAAAGTGTAACTGAGACCGGTTCGAATAATCAACTTTCTCTTCCAAGTGGTTTCTTCCAACGTTTTGAAGACTCTTCCTATATTCAGGAGTGGTTCAATGGCACAGATTTGGCCAAGGTCGAGCTTCCCCGGTTCGGCCTGACATTCGTCCCTGACGGAGACAAGATGTTCTGCCAACAGCTTGAAGGGTATTTTCTGAGTGCAGAGCAGTATGTGCCGACCCTTGGCTCCTATTCGAACTATTTAGTTCTCGAAAATCAACAGGGGAAGAAGAAGGTTCTGCTTCCACAACAAAGCTTGAAGAGCGATGAAAAGAAAAAAGAATCTCTCTTGCCATTGTTTCAGGTAGATAGAAAAACTGCTACAGAAGACAACGTCAAGTTTTCCACTCTCGTTTACGATGTAGATGACAATGGGTCTCTGCTTGCAATGGGACGGGAAGCAAACCTCTACCTCGCATCTATTTTAACCGCGGTGCATGAATACGATGAGGCAGCCAAATACATGAAGAAATTTGGGGTTAAACTGACCCCCTACTCAACAGGGGAGTTGGAGGCGCTGCTGACGATTGTGAACATACCAGAGATTACTGGCGACGGTTCAGGTGACGGTTTAGCTTTACAACTGGATGCGGCCTATATCATCTTGAAAAATCGGACGGATCATAATCTTCCCATCGGTTCGGATCTTGAATGTTTAATCTTATTGACTTACGACAAGTACTTGACACATTATCACAATGCGACAGCTCTCAAGCTAAAAAAAGAGGAAGAGCTTTTCCTTCTAAAACACTTTCTTCGTCAGGTTTTTGATGTAAAACTCTTTATTCGTGCAAAAGAGCTCGACCCGGAGTATGCAAAAGGTTATGTCAAACCTGAAAGGGAGGTGATCAAAGAAAAAACGGAAACAGCTCCCAAATTTGCTACACTCCTATCGAATGCTACACTTCCTTCTAAAGTCAAAAAGAGGGACTTGATCAATTTTAATCATGTTTTAATCAGCCGCATCAACTTTTCCCTTCAAAAATCCCCTGTTGCTTTCTATGATTTGGTAAAACATGCATCCCCTCAAGAGAAAAAATGGTTAAAAGACGCCTTCATTCTAGGAAAACATGACCCTGACAGCCATTGGAGCGCACTCTTCGAGACAATTCTCGAAAATCCTAACGAATTTCCCGAGCTTCCCTCCTACAAAGTAAAAAAGAAATGGTGGAAACAAATCTTGGAGAAAGCCGATGAATTGAATACAGGAAAATTGGAGGCCTTGTATCAGGCTTCTGAAGCCAGAAACGAGAGTCACAATTTCACTCCCGAGGGTTTCCGATTGGATAGGGAACCGGCACCCATTCCAGAAATCAAACTGGACTATCGTCTCGAAGAAATAGAGCCATTTACCCCTACCTGCTTCACAGAAAAAGTGATCGTCGAGACGAATGGGCATGATTTGCAGGAATGGGTGAAGGAGGAAGCAAAAAATCCAACGAATAGCGAACCTCTCTACAAAAAGGAACTGGAACGAATCAATCAGGATCTGGACGCCTTTCGTGAAAAGGTGAAGCGAATAGAGTATGAACTGGAAGATATAGGCGCTATCGAGAAGATCCTGAAAGAAGGGATAACTGATCTAAAACCTCTGGAGATTGAGCTTTTGGAAATCGCTAATTGTGAGCCAAAAAACCGTTTTGATCTGCTGAACAAGAAACTCAGGCTCCAAGGGAGGAGGGATAGAGTCATTACTTTGGAGGACCTCTTGATCAGTTTTGCCAAGCAGGAGCCTGAGCTGCTCATTCAATTGAATCCCCTTCTGGATGAAAAAGCGACCAATACCTTGTATGAAAAAATTGGAAAGTATCTTCTTGTCGCCACACATGAGCAGCAAAGAAGGCGAGCGTTAGCTGCCTTTGAGAAGATAAAGGGAAAAGAAGGGGAAGAACGACACGATCTTGTGCAACAGCTCGCTGCTGATCTCCTTTCGAAAAGACATTACAATCCTAGAGAATTTCCTGCCTATCTCGTTTTTGAATTCTACGGCAACATCCTCATGCGGGAAATGCAAGTGGAGAAGCTGGGATTCTTTTTGAAAAATGGCGAAGTGAATTCTGTGATGGAAATGATCATGGGATCGGGCAAATCGAAGGTTCTTCTTCCCCTACTTGGACTGCTTCGCGCCGATGGAGAAAAAATTTCGATGCTCATCGTTCCACAAGCACTCTTTGAAAGCGTCTCTTCGGACACACAGCGGGTTCTATTCGACGCGTTTTCGCAATCTCTTCGCGCGCTTCATTTCGACCGAAATACTGTTTTCACTGTACATTCTCTTCGAATGATTTTAGATGATCTAAAAAACATTCAAAAAAATAAAGAATGCCTCATTGTCACAAGCAAGAGCATTCAATGTCTGATGTTGAAGTTTATCGAACAAGCTCTCAAGAATCGTTCCGAAAAAGAGTTGTCAGAAGAGCTGCGACTCATGCAAGAAATCATGAGCCTCTTATCGAAAAGCGGATACCCCATCATCGACGAAGCAGATACCGTCTTGAATGTTCTCCACGAGGTTTGCTTCAGCACGGGTAAAAAGATCAGCCCCGATAGTAACGACATCGCAGTCATCTCTCAAATCTATAAAGTTCTTTTCACCGACCCTGAAATCCGTGCCTTAGCACGTATTGAGTGCGACCCCCGGCCCATCAAGGAAAGCGATGTCCTCACAACCAAGCTCTACCATGACAAAATGAAGAGGGTTCTGGCAAGCAAACTGATCGACAGCCTGAAGGAGGCTACCTTTGAATCCAATACATTGACCGAGAAAGTACAACGCTTCTTTAATAACTTTGAAGAACGATCGGAGGCGATCGATTACCTCTGCCACATCCCCTCGGGTCAAAAATTCTTCGATCAGCAGGAACCGGAGATCCAAAACATACTGGCCCTTGCCGGCGAGCAGATCTCCAATCTGCTGTCTCATACACTGACACGTACCTGCGAAGAAAAGTATGGCCTCGATGAAGAAAACTTTGGGGTTGTTGCGATCCCTTTTGCCGCGGCGAACACACCGAATCGAGGTTCTCTTTTTGCCAACCATTACATCACGATGAACTACACCTTCCAATACTATATGAAGAAGGGTGTTTCCAGAGAGGTAATCGTCCAGCAAATGGAACGCCTCCAAGCCGAGGCAATCAAAGAACTCCAAAGGGGTGGTCCCGGAATGACCATTGAAAATACCAAAGCCTGGAAGCTGTTCCTAAAGCTCCAAGGCGGCCTCGATATTCCTCTCTTTAACATGAAAGAGTGCCATATCGAAAAAATAGTCTCGACAATTAACAGCAACGAAGCTCAAATCCGACTCTTCGTCGCCGAAATCATCCTACCACAACTTGACCTCTTCACCCTCAAGCTTAACTGCAATCCACACAATCTAATCGCCTTTTTCGAAAAAGTCCTTGGCTTTACCGGAACCCTATGGAATAGCTACAGCATGCACAGCAAGCTGACACAGAAACCAGAACCCGGAACAGATGCTAAAACGCTCAACATCCTCTGGAAGAATAGCCGCAATGAAGTTTATACCATCAAAGAGGGATCGCCCCAAAAGATGATCGAGCAGTTAGAAAAACAGAACATCCCCTACAACGTGATCAGCGACGCCGGAGGCTACTTCAAAGAAGGAGGCAACACTGTCATTGCTAAAATGATCAGCAAATCTAAAAAGCTTCCCGTTGTTTTCTACAACAGCCAAAACCAGCAAGCGGAAACCGACGGAACAAACGAGATCCTTCTTTCCGAATCGTCTACTCCGATGGAAAACAGAGACACCTTCCTCGATCAAAGCCACACCACCGGTTCCGACGTCAAGCAGAAACGAGATGCTATTGGCGTAGTGACCGTCGGAAGAAATATGCTCCTCCGCGACCTCCTCCAAAGTGTGTGGAGGCTGCGCGGTCTTGACAAATCTCAAAGAGTCAAGTTTGTCGTCTCCGAAGAGGTGAAAGCGATCATCTGCCAGGCTCTGAACAAAAAGGCCGACTCCATCAACTTCGATGATATACTTTGCTTCTGCATCATCAACCAATCCATACAGCAAGGAAAAGATAACTTTAAGGCGCTACGACAAGAACTTATCAGTCTACCTCAAGCCCTCCTGTTCGATGTCATGATGAGTGAAAACCGCGAACACCAACTACAAGCCTTTGAGCTACTCCAAAAGGAGTGGATAAAATCGGCTTTCAAAACGCCCAAAGAACTTTTTGGCAAAATTGCAATCAAAGAAGACTGCGAAAAAGTTCTAACCGAAGAACAAGTTAAGTGTGAAAAATATCTAGAAGAGATCTTTGAAAAACTTCCGTTTCTTACAGGAAAAGATAAGATTATGGGGCAGGTCAAAAAAATTGTGGACCGCCTCAAGGAACGTCTCCCTGCTGAAGTCCTGGTGCCGCTTCGCGACACCGACGACGATCAGACGGTCGAAATTGAACAAGAACAGCAACAAGAAACCGAGACTGAACTCGAAGTAACAGAACATCAAGTAAACGAAAAGGTGGAGTTGGGATGTGTTGAAAGATGCCCGGGGCTGACAAAAGTTGATGTCCTTGACGAAGAAGGCCTTTTTACTGGATTCAAGGTAGAGGTAGAAGGCCCCGACAAGGAATCCACAATAGATTACAAACCGTTTTCTCCCTTAAAACCCTATATAGATTGCACACCGTTTTTTCCCTTAAAACTCTATTTAGAGCAAGACTCGGAGTTGAAAGAATTTTCTAATTTCTTTGACGGAATCCATCTTACAATCAATGTGCTGGAATGGCCGAAAAAAGATCCAAAAATGGTCGATTTAAAACTCTTGGGAGCCCACAGGACTCCATTCCATTTCGTGAGAATGATCGATGACGCTGTCATCCTTTTAAACCAGGATGATGCCTTGCTTCAAGAACGAGGTGACCTTATTAACATCTATTACGATCAACTGGATGATCCAAGAATTGCCAAAATCAAATTCCTAAATGGAGAATCCAGTTATTCGAAGGAGGAGCTTAACTTTTTGAGAGATTGGATTCAGGAAAATGGCAAAGAAAAAATACTCAGATTCTACTGCGAGCACATTCTTGCCGGATTCCCGGAAAAAGCAGCCTCCTACAGCAACAGCAACCTCCGCAACCTCTTCCAAGAAGTTAAAACATAAACCTGCGGCTATAAATGCTTTGCAATATTCCCAACGCCGTCATCGTCGACAGAATCGAAGACCCTCCGTAGGTCACCAACACCAAGGGCACTCCTGTTATCGGCAAAAACCCACTCATCATTCCAATATTCATCAGGATATGCATCGCCAAATAAACAGCAATACCCGCCGATAATAAACGACCAAAGGGATCCTTCGCTACTGCAGTCACTTGAAAGCTAAAATAGATCAAAGTATAAAAAAGCGCCAAAAGGAAAAGAAGTCCAAGGAAGCCAAATTCCTCCCCAAAAGCGGGAAAAACAGAATCTGTATAGGAAGCAGGCAGCCAACCTCCAGAGGTGTATTCACTTTTCCTCCATCCTGTCCCCGTCATCCCTCCAACAGCAATCGCCGTAGCTGCAGCCTTTTGGTGGTGCGTGTTAGGATCGAGGCGATCAAATTGATACTCCTTGAGGACTTTCGTTGCATAAGGACGGAGATCCTCATGGGGAATAATCCCTAAAAAGATTAGAGCAACGAGAACTAGAATAATCCCTCCCAGCCAGGACATCGTACGTACAACAACGGGGTTGACATCTCCAAAGTAGAACATCACAAGGGTAATAGGGTAGAGTACTAGAGCTGTGCCAAGGTCTGGCTGCTTCAGAATCAAAAGGAAGGGAATGCCCACGATAAGACCTGCAAAGAAAACTGTGTTCAAGCTATGGGCTTGCTGTTTTCTCCTTTCCAAAAACCAACTCAAGCTGATCACGACACCTAACTTAGCATATTCCGAAGGTTGGAAACCGATATTTAGCAACGGAATGCGATACCACCTATGAACACCGGCAATGGAACCGGTAAAAAAGAGCCCAATCAGGGCAATAATCATCAAAGTGTATAGAACCCACGTCCACTCTCTAAGCTTGTTGTAATCGAAAGCTGCAAAGAAAAAAAAGACTCCCCATCCGATGATAAACCACTGGATTTGGTTCTTGACGATAGGGGTCATAAAACCTTCTTCAAGACCGTCAGGGGAATGCCCCACAGTGAAGGAAGAAATCACAAGGAGGCTGATCATCATCAAGAGGAGGACTACGGGAATGACCCTGAAGTCAATACGTGTTAATGTCTGATAGTTCCACATTGGCGTTAACTTTTGCTACGAAATGTTCACCATGATAACAAAATGCGTTTATTTTGGAATGATGTTGTTGTACTAATCACCACTGAACCCACTAACTCGACTTTCGACATTTGAATTCAGCCTGAAAGGCTGAATCCAAATGTCGAAAGTCGAGACTGGGCTCACAGAGAGAAATTAAACGATGAGTCATTTAATTCCTTCTCATATCCTCTCTGTGAGCTCTTGTGCACTCTGTGGTGAATTAAGCAACAAAGCCATTTGGAATGATTCTTCTGGGAAAAATATTTCCATTCTAGAACAATAGAGGCATGGAAATCGTACGTTTTCACTTTTCAGCCATTGACTCAACCAACACTTGGGCTAAAAAGAATACCCATCTTTTTGACCCAAAGAAGATAACACTTGTCATCGCCGATCAGCAATATTCCGGGAAAGGGCGATACTCCCGACGGTGGGAGTCCCCACCGAAACAGAATATCTACGCCTCTTTCTGCTTTTTCGTACCGATAGCGCAACCCAACCTTGTTAACATCCCACAAATTATGGCGATTTCTGCTTCGGAAGCAATGGAAAGCTTGGGGTTCCATCCTAAGCTGAAATGGCCCAACGACCTGATCCTTTCAGAGAAAAAAGTTGGAGGAATATTGTGTGAGATGGAACAGGTTAGAAATCATTTCTGTGTGATCGTAGGAATCGGCATCAATATAAACATGCCACAGGAACAGTTACAAGCTATCAACCAACCTGCCACCTCTCTTCTTGTAGAAGGAAAGAAAACAGTGGGCATCGAAGAAGTTCTCCAACACCTAGAGGTGAATTTCGAAGAAAACTTAAAAACGTTTCTTGAAAAGGGGTTCGAGCCCTTTCTCTCTGACTTCAAATCCAGACTTATCCATTCTCCAAACCAACCTCTACGTTTTCATTATAATAATGTGCTCTGGGAAGGGGTTTTTCACTCGATCAATGATGATGGCTCTCTGAACTTGGAGCTGGAATCTGGAGAGATTAAACGTTTCGTCTCAGGAGAGATTACCTAGGAAAAAATGAACCACAGAGACTGAAAGCCCACTGTGGTCCAGTCTGATAAATTAAAGAGCAGCTTGAATAAAAACTATCAGCTCCTTAGCGCTGCATCCGCCGACGCGACGCTTCACTTCCTGTCCATCCTTAAAGAGAATAAGGGTAGGAATAGAGCTTACTTTGTAGCTGCGAGAAGCGTCTACACCTTCATCGACATTAAGCTTTCCAAAAGCTACTGTGCCATACATTTCCTCAGCAACTTTCTCGAAAGTAGGAGCAAAGCGCTTGCAAGGACCACACCAGTCTGCATAAAAGTCTACGATGACAACTCCATTGGCAATCACGGCTTCAAAATTTGTGTCGTTCATTTTTTCGACATAAGCAGATTGCGTTTTCCCCTTTCCATCTAACACAACCTGTTTAATCGCGGGATTTTCTCCAGCTATAACCTGAGAATGAAAGCTGCCGAAAAGCAAACTGACAGCTAAAAAGGACAATGTAACAATCTTTTTATTCAACATAACAATAAACTCCATTTTGTAGTTTATAAAAAGAGGATATTACACAATTAATTATTAAAAGTCAAATTAAAGATATTTGTTGACAAATTAAACAACCTATTGACTTTATTGCGCAGTTCACAACTGAGCTCCCTTGTCGCTACCCACAAGTGTAAAGTAATTTATTTAACACCTCAGTTTCACTATGAAACGAGAAATAGGACGTCCTTGCAATCGACGGCTAACCATTTAGGGTGACAAATCGGGTTTGCATAAAGGAAACTTCTAATTAAAAATATTTTTTTGCACTTGTGGGTAACGACAAGCTGAGCTCCCCAGCGTTAGAACCATGTTTACTACTAGCCTTATACCCCGAATCTGCGAATCTGACTCCGAACCCCGATTTTCCCCGATTTGACCTCGATTTTGCACGACCTATCCCTTTTATTTGCAAAAATAATAATATTTTATTTTATAATGATTCGATCTCAATTCAATATTTGTTATAATAATATTAGGTGCTATATAAAACATGGAGTTAATTATGTGTGTTTCAGGAGGTAGTAATCACATAAGTTCAAATAGATCATTTGACATATCCGTTTCAGCTTCAAGTTTGAGTGCAACTGAAACGACATCTGATGAGAAAACGGCAAGCATTGACGAAATATTAAATGGAATTGCCACTAAACTTCTCAGTGGGCAGGACATCACCAAAGCTGAAGCAAAAACGCTGGAAAACATAACTGCTACACCGCAGGGAAAAGGGAAACTTACTTCAACTCAAAAAAAATTAATTAAAACTACTGATAAACTTGCAAAAGAGATATTAAAGTCCAAGGGTTCCTATAAAGCAAAACAGCAAAAAGTCCGAAAACTTCTAGATTCAGTCCAAGACGGGGATCTCGTTACGCAACAGGTCAAAGTTAAAGTGCTTTTAGCCATGCATACGGCTCGCGAGGCCTCATATTGTCAAAATAAAGCGACTGAGATTCTTAAGAAAAAAGGGACAATTTCGGAAAAGGAAATACTAAAACTTATAGAGGAAGACAACAAAGCTTGCCCTCCTTTAGCGAATAAAGCTGGAACTTTGGCATTCCAGGCTGGAAAACATAAAGTTTTCTATGACTCTAAGGGCAAATTAACACTGGCCTCTCCAGACAGGAAGGCCACGGTACCCATTGAACAGGCACGAAATAATAAAAAGCTGAAACCAGCACAAGTAGCTCAAATGATACAAACTCTCCACGATGTGGTTGACAACACCCCTTATAATAATGTGGGTCCGATGCTCGAATTTATGAAATTTTTCCGAGAAGCTTCAACTAACAACCCAGAATTAACTCTTTCTCAAGCTTTTGAGGCACATCAGTCATCACCAGAGCAAGTCTATGATAAATATCATTCAGGAGACTGTGTTATCTTTGCAGGCAAACTAAAATCGGAGTTAAGCGCCCGGGGTTTTAAGGCAGCTATTGCTGGGCAATATACTGGAACTGCTTGGGCAAGACCTCCACTACCTGAAACTTCGGGAAATTTTTCCATTTGGAAGGGTTATGATCAAGCAACAGAAAACGTTCAACATTGCTGTACTGTTGTTCGTTATAGTGATCGGAAAGGTGAGGATAGAGTACTGGCATTAGATACTTGGGCTGGAGATAATGAACCTGCGGATTACGATTCCTTTTCTGCTTGGACGGATATGAGCGGAGCTTTGGATACAACGGAAGGCATAACGAATATAGGGCATATCCTTAAAATGCAAATGAGAGGAAAGTCCAAAATGATTTTGATGGGTAAAGCGGGAATGCAAGAACAGTTTGGAATCGATCTTATCAGAGGAAATATTTATTTAAATACAGGAGGTGCGAAGGGTCTCGACGGACTCCCCTTGGGGGCAAGTGGGCGTTTTTCCATTTCGCTTCAAGACTTAAGAGACAATCCTGATAGACAAGCCACATACTACGTTGACGGCAATCCGGTACAAATGACCCACAGGGAAGCGTTAGAGGCTTTCCAGGGAGCAGCGGGTGAAAGATTTCAATTGCCCAGAGATTTTTCGGGAAACATCATGACGTTAGCTGAAAACGCCGACGACCTAGTTAGCCATGTTCTAATCTCCACAGTGGCTACCGCCAAACAAGTTAGCAATGTTGCAATGGGAGCGCATCGCCTTGTTTTACAAACAGACGATAAAGCCAGAGAATATAAAAACCTAGAAGGGAAAGAGGATACTCCTGAGCCAATCAGAACACTTATTAATGCCTATCTGGAAAATCAAGAAAAAATGAGACAAAGGTTTGATAGTTTGCAACAGAAAATACTTGATGATGACGTGAATAAGGTCAGAAATCATGCAGCGACTATCACGGCAATGGCTGCTGAACTCGCTCAGATTGTAGCACAAATTGAAGCTGAACCTCCTGAGCTAGCAAATTTGTAACAAAAAGGCGTCTATAATGACCAACCCCAGTGTATCTGATCATAAAGTGCAGTTACGATAACAAACATTGGCTTCTTTATTTTAATGGCAATGGAGAAGCTTACGAAGATAATCTAGATATGTTATCATGGTATGTAGAAGAAACAGATGAGAGATAAAGAATTTACTCCTTGTTGGAAAGAACACAAAAAGTTTGTAAAAATTTGTTTTAAATAGGAGGTCCCTTTGACACCATCACTAGGTCCATCACACAGAGCTCTCGCTCACAAATCTCACGAAGTTTATGAATTATCTGAAACAGCACTGCCTAATTCTAACAAGCATTTGAAGAAGAGTACTATTGAGAAAATTGATTCCGAATATCAGTCGTTAACTAAAAATCTAGAATACAATACTCTAGCCCCTATGCTGGAATTGATTTCCTGGATGCGCGAACACAGACAAGATAATTATCGAAAAGCGATTAACGATTTTTCAACCTCAGCTATGGCTGTTCTAGAAAAGTATCAAGGGGGATCGCCCGCATTAATTGCCGCTGCCTTTTCAGAGAAAATGGAACAAATGGGATATCGGACAGACCTAGTTGGAGAGAGCCATCCAATAGCCAAGCAATTTTACTTTCCCGCTCCTGGGAATAAAACGCTCGATTTTCCTCTGACGTGGGAAGAGGCTAAAAACCATCTCGATGGAATAACCCATTACTTTCTTGCTTTTCAATATTCCGACACCAGCGATCAGCCTCGCACGATGGCGTTTAGGAAATATTTTACGAATGAAACACCAATTAAAAGATATGAAAATATTGATAGCTTTAAAGAGGATTTTGCACGTCAAAGTAGTAGGCCTTTACAGCACATTACTGATCGGCTGGAAGCGATTAAATCGTTATTACAAATTAATTTTAAGTATTTTGTAATTGAAAACCAAAGTCGGGAAGTATTACGTGTAGATATCTTGAATGGAACATTGTCTGTGATACCAGGAAAAGTTGAAGGAATGGTACAGAATATTGATGAGAAAGTAGAGTTTGATTTTGCCAACCTGCTTGAACATCCTGATGAATTTGTTCAAGTATTCCTAGGGGGCCAGAATAGAAACATGAAGAAAGGAGCGCTTGCCAGCTTGCTACTATCGCAAGTTAAAAGTCACTTTCATTTCCCTTCTGATTTTTCAGAAAATTTGTGTATTTTAATGAAAGAAAGAGCTTCATTCATCAAAGGTGTGATGGTCAACCCCGCGGAAACTATTTACAATACTTGGGAACTTTACAAAAAAACTGATTATCTCCACCAACTAGCTAGGTACGCAAACTCTATAACTTCTAAAGACCGAGGTGATGAACCTGAAAGATTATACCATCAGGGTGAAAATGAGTTTATCCAAGGTGTTAAATCTATGCAGAAGGGGGATGAAGCAAAGGTTTGTCTCCATTTTTCAAAGGCAACTAGCAGTTTTAACGAATGTTTAAGGGCTTGTAGTGATATTCAAAGAGAACCGCTAGAAATCATTCTAGACAGCTTTCAATACTTCTAACACAGACATGTCTAAAAAAGCATTTATCAATTATCCCCTTTCTCTGTAATACCCCCGCCTTATAAGTCGGGGACAACGGTGAGGTCTGGGTGAACTTTAGCGCGGATAACCTGTTGGATGTAGGAGAGCGTAGCCCCCACAGCGGAGTAGCAGGAGGTGCAATTCCCTTGGTAGGCGATTTTGATCTCTTGATCATTAACTAGGTCGAGCACTTCCACACCTCCTCCATCAAGGGCGACATAGGGACGGATGTCGTTATTTAGCACCTCTTCGATCACTGCGATTTTCTTCTTTTTGGTTAGTTTCTCCCAGCCGGGGTATCCCCCTTCTACCACTTCGCCAATATCTGCAGGAGCAGGAGGTGCGGCATAACTCTCAGCTAAAGGAATATCTGTGCACTGTTCCGCAGCATTTTCGATCGCCGAGAGGACAAGATGGAGGTGAGGTATTGTATCTGGAGGAAATGCGGGCTCGTCAGAACGATCGCGTACCTGCTTGTCGATCAGGTCTGCATTGATCCGTGAGGCTTGGTCATAATTCTTTCCAATGAGAAGGTCGCAAGTGACTTCCGCAGCCCCAATCAAAGCAGACTGACCGAACGCTTGAAACATGGCATCAACGACGACACCATCTTCCTTGTCAACAAGCCAATACAGACTTACGACATTCCCCTCTTTGAGCGTTCCCTCCGTACCAACAACCATCCGCATCCCACGCTCTTCCGACTGATCGGCTTGAAAGCTGCCCACATTGTGTGGCCTTTCAATCTTTGCGGTTAGCTTTTTGCTGTATCGACTCCAAGCAAAGGATGTCGTCAAAGCATCAAATCCCATAAAACCTCCTCACACCAATTTTTCCGAAGTTTTCGATAGCTGTTTTGCAGACTCTACGATAATCTGAATCGCCTGGTCGATCTCATCTTCTGTCGTTTTTCGTGACAAACTAAAACTAATAGCACAATGCACAAGGTTCTCTTCGATGCCGGAAGCGATGAGAAGAAGTCCTATCTGTTGGAAGGAGCCTCCTCCTATGCTTGCGTAAACGCCTTTTCGGTCTAATTGAAAAAGTAATGCCTCATTGGCGATTCCTGGAAAGGCTATGGTAGTACAGTGAGAGAGCCTGTCCTGATCTCTGAAGAAGGGAACAGCTTCGGGGAATCCCTCGAGAATTCCTGTTTCCAGTTTATCACGAAAACGAGCAACTTCGGTACAAAGAAGGTCGCAGCTATCTTGCGCCTCTTTTGCGGCAATGCCCAAGCTGACAAGTCCAGGAATATTTATCGGAGCACCGCGATATCCCCCTTGTTCCATCCCTCCAGAAATAAGGGGCACGCACTTTGTGCCATTCTTAATATATAGGCCTCCTGTGCCTTTAGGGGCATGGAAGTGATCGCCATTAAAGGAGATGAAATCTGCACCGACATCTTCCAAATCAAAATAGAGTTTTCCAAGGATATGTGTGGCGTCGAGATGAAAGATAATACCGCGGCTTTTGCACAAAGAAGCGATCTCAGAAACAGGTTGAATGACTCCCGTCAGCCCATTGGCCCAAGAAAGACTGACCATTGCTGTTCTTGGGGTGATCGCATCGCCGATAGCTTCAGCGGTGATATACCCTTCCTTGTTGACCTCCACCATTTTTCCTACGCATCCCATCTCCTCCAGCCGCTCTATGGACATGATTGCGGGCGCCTCATCCAGAGAGGATGTGAGAAAATGATTTTTTCCTGTTGTCAGGGTGGTGGTGTAATAGGTGGACTGGATGGCGTGGTTTACTGCTTCAGCACCCGAAGAGGTGAAAATGATGGTATCGCTCTCATTTGCTCCCAAGAGATCATAAAGAGATTGGTAGCTTTCCTTCATTACGAGATAGAGTTGCTGCCCACATTGATGCGGCGCTGAAGGGGATCCCCACATCTCCGTGAGGTAGGGCATCATCCCACTAATCGCCTTCTCGGAGGGAGCTGTGGTCATGCTGTTATCGAGATAGATTTTTGTCATGAAAGATCTATGGCTTCTTTTGTAAACTTTCCATCTTGATAGTCATAAATGATCGGAACTCCCGTTGGAATTTCTAGGGCGACGACCTCTTCTTTGTTCAAGTCATCGAGATCCATGATGATCGACCGCATCGAATTTCCATGTGCCGAAACGAAAACGTTTTTCCCTTGTTGCAGGAGAGGAACAATTTTCTCTTCAAAGTAGGGAATAGATCGCTGTGCTGTCATTTCGAGACTTTCCCCATTGGGTGGAGAGGTGTCATAGCTTCTACGCCAAATCTTCACCTGTTCAGCGCCATACCTCTCA
>JAAKFP010000050.1 GCA_011065005.1 Chlamydiota bacterium
GTTGGTTCTGGTTGTCGAGGACATATGGGACCCTTTTCCGAAGAGATGCAACAACGGATCAACGATGCCATCAATTTTGGTTTATCTCCAGATTATAATGGCTTCGTCCTTAAAACAACTTAATTTGAGGTTTGCTTTATACCCTTCTCACGTATCTGTAGGGTATCTTTTTTACAGGGCGAAGCCTTTGGAGTGCGCGGAGCAATCCGCGCTTTTCGATCCGGAAAGGCCTCTTTTACCTTAATATTTCTTCACCAAGTCGCGTTGTTAAAAAGGGTGATAATTGAGTTAGTTAGGGAATCATCCGCTTGACCATTACGATATAAATTCCGTAATAGCCAAGGCCAAAACGGAATTCATGTCATAATGGTCAAAACATCCAATTTTTTACAGGGCCGCCCTCTAGTCCTTGCGGGTTTAATGCTTTTGCTGCGTGGGAGAAGTGCAACAGTTGTACATCCTTAATCTTATGTTCGTCCGATCCTGAATAAATCAAAGCAGGGTTTTGACATCGATCGCCAACTAGACTTTTAAATAACGATAATCCCCTCAAGAAAGACTTATTAAAAGTTTTTGCTGATTTGATTTCGATTGGAACAAGATCATGGCCACGCTGAAACAGCACATCAATCTCATTGTGATGGGAATCACGATAGAAGTAAAGCCTATGTTCAAGCCCTTGATTCCATCTTGCTTTTATTAGTTCAAGGATAATCAAATTTTCAACTAAATTACCACGTAAAGGATCCCTTTCGATTTGAGACACGTTTTCAATTCCAAGCAAATAAGCGGCTAAACCAACATCACAGAAATATAATTTCGGAGACTTAATGATTCGCTTTCCAAAATTTTCAAAATAAGGTGGCAATAAAAAAATGAGATATGAAGCTTCAAGAATTGACAGCCAGTGGGTAATTGTTTTTGCTGTCACCCCAACTTCACCAGCTAAACTCTCTTTATTAAAGATTTGACCTATTCGACCAGCACACAACTTCAAAAATCTCTGGAATAGCTGCAGATTTTTAATCTCTATCATTTGATGCAAATCTCTTTCAAGATACGTTTGAACATAGTTGCCATAGGCTTTACTTGGATTTAATAGGTCTTTATATACTCTTGGAAAGCAGCCTTGATACAAAATCTCGTCTAGTGTGAAATCGATACCCTCTGCTTTAAATTCTTCCATGCTCATTGGCAACAAATGCAAAATCGAGGTTCGTCCTGCTAAAGATTGTGCAATAGCACCACGTAGTCCTACTTGATGGCTTCCTGTTAAAATGAACATTCCCTTAATTTTCGACTCATCCACTCGTACTTGAATTTCAGATAATAACTTGGGGCACCGCTGAATTTCATCCAATACAGCTCCATTGGGATAACTATCAAGAAAGCCTATTGGATCCGTTTCTGCAAGTTCCCTTGAGCGTAAAGACTCTAAATTTACATATGGTTTTTCAGGAAAGACTTCCCTGACGATCGTTGTTTTCCCCGATTGCCTTGGACCAGTAACCGTGACAACGGGGTATTGTTTTGACATGGATCTTAATTCTTTGCTCATCTGCCGTTTAAACATCTGATCCTCAAGATTTTTCTTCTTTACAATTTGATTCTAACAAAAAGCTCTTTTTTGTGCAAATCCGGACATCAACTCCTGATTTACACAAAACTAAGGGGTTGTATAAAAGTAAACTTTACATTTATGCTGACATAGCGCTTCAGCTGCAAGGCGCAAATCCGCAGCCAACTTCTTAGTTTTCAAGGATTTGCAACGTAGCAGATGAAGATGCTGTGATATCAGAAATGTGCAAGTTATTTTTGCACGGTTCCTTAGTCTTCATTGACATTCCCGTTTGATTTGCTATACTAAGTCTCTTTTTTAGGTGTTTGGCAATGAAAAGGATAGCAATACTCGGAAGTACAGGATCCATCGGACAAAACACTCTGAAGGTGGCCCGCAACCTCGGCGAAGAGGTGCAGGTTGTTGCTATTGCCGCAAAATCCAATATCGACCTCCTCGAACAGCAAGCCCAAGAATTCCAGCCCGACATCATTGCAGTCTTCGATGAAGACAAAGCCTTGCAACTCGCAAAAAAGCTCCCTAAGACAGAGGTCGTCGCTGGAATAGAGGGACTCGAAGCGGTCGCTTCCCACCCCAACGTTGACTTTGTCGTCTCTGCGATCACCGGAACCATTGGTTTGGCACCAACCCTTGCGGCTATTCATGCCAAAAAAGATGTGGGTCTGGCCAACAAGGAAGCTCTTGTATCTGGCGGGGCTCTGGTGATGTCCCTTGTGCAAGAAAAAGGGGTAAACCTCGTCCCTATTGACAGCGAGCACAGTGCAATTTTTCAGTGCCTTAATGGGGAAAAAAACGAGAATGTACACCGCCTCATTTTAACATCTTCAGGGGGACCCTTCCGAAATTACACTTCAAAACAATTGTCAAATGTTACCATAGATCAGGCGCTCTCCCATCCCACATGGAAGATGGGTCCTAAAATTACGATTGATTCCTCTACATTGATGAATAAGGGACTAGAAGTGATCGAAGCACACTGGCTGTTCGATATGCCTATCGAGAAAATCGATGTTGTGGTTCATCCCCAAAGCATCATTCATAGCATGGTGGAGTTTGTCGATGGTTCGATGCTAGCGCAGATGAGTGCCCCTAGCATGATCGTCCCCATTCAGTACGCCATCACCTATCCGGACCGGAAGCCGGGGCTCCTAAAACCTTTCGATTTTGTGAAAAATGGGACTTTGCAGTTTTTTCAACCAGATTTTGGGAAATTTCGTTGCTTGCAGCTCGCCTATGATGCCGTAAAACAGGGAGGAACCCTTGCCTGCTATATGAATGCCGCAAACGAGGTGCTCGTCCACCGCTTTCTCGATCGGCAGATCTCCTGGCTCGATATCGCTGATAAGCTGGAAACCTTGATGTCAAAACACCCCTCTCAGAAAGTCGATTCTCTGGAAATTGTCCTAGAAACAGACCGCCTAGCCCGAAAAGAGGCCGCTGCGGTCTAATCTATTGCGCATATAGCCGTTTTTGTGGCATACTTCTATTATTGTTTTGCACAAAATATCTGAGGGAAAATCCTTTTAACAAAAATGATGAAATATACCGATGTTTGCTAATTTTATTTACGTTATCTTTGCTATTTTAGGTCTTAGTTTTTTAATCTTCATCCACGAGCTCGGTCATTACTGGATGGCTCGAAGAGTGGGAATGCGTGTCGAGGCGTTTGCCATAGGATTTGGGAAGCCCATATATACGTGGGTAAGAGATGGCGTGAAATGGCATATCGGATGGCTCCTCTTTGGGGGATATGTCAAAATTGCTGGCACAGAAACTGACGACAAGGTCGATCCCTACACAATACCCGATGGTTTTTTTGGAAAAAAACCTTTTGATCGCATCAAAGTTGCCTTCATGGGTCCCTTTGTCAACTTGCTTTTCGCTTTGCTGGTATTTGCTTTGCTTTGGATTAGCGGAGGCAGAGACAAAAATTTCTCGGAATTTACAACGAAGATCGGTTGGGTCGATACCAATTCAGAGCTTTATACCTTGGGATTGCGGCCTGGCGATGAAATCACGGAATATGACGATTACGCTTTTCAGAGCTATAAAGATCACCTATACGCACCGATGATTGGCTCTGGAGACATCAAAGTCAAAGGGTTCAAGGTAGATTACGAGTCGGGAAAGAAAGAGGAGTTTGAATACACAGTCAACCCTTACTCACATCCGTCTTATTTCGATAAGGACATCACCACAGCTGGAATTTTTCACTCTGCAAGTTATCTCATTTATGATCGTCTTCCTGATGGAGAAGAGAATCTCCTTCCTGATGGATCGCCGCTCAAAGACAGCGGCATCCAATATGGTGATCGTATTGTATGGGTTGACGGGGAATTTATCTTTTCGAATACACAACTTAGCGAACTGTTGAATGATGGACAAGTTTTGTTGACAATCAGAAGAGGAAGAGAAACGCTCCTTCGACGTGTACCCCGAGTTTTGGTGCAAGAGCTTCGACCCAATACCGAATTTCGTGAGGAATTGATCGATTGGCAGCATGAGGTGGGAATGCCAAATCGAAGGTTCCAAAATTTATATATGATCCCCTATAACCTGACGTACGACTGCGTGATCGAAAATGATCTAAGGTTTGTGGACAAAGGGGATCGAGAGAAATCGTTTCCGGAACATATCTATTCCGAGCTCGATGGTCCGCTAAAGGCTGGAGATAAAATTATTGCTGTGCAGGGAAAACCCGTTTCCTTGTCGTATGATCTCTTAGGGAAAATTCAGGAAAAACGGGTGAACGTTATCGTTCAGCGCGATCCCAAGGCAATAGAAGAGATATCTTGGAAGAATGCTGATGATAGCTTTTCTCAAAATATCGATTGGAGCCACTTAGCAAAAATTGCAAAGAGCATAGGCATGAGGAAGCGGGTTTCTACGCTTGGAAACCTCCATCTTTTGAATCCTATCAAACCAAAAGTTCGCTCCGACTTCCCCATGTCTGATGAAGCAAAGGCATGGTTGGCAACAGAACGATTAGAAAGGCGTAAGCAGATCGAAGAGATCGAAGACACAGAGAAAAAGGCTCACCTTCTTCATTTTTTGGACAGTAGGGAAAGTCAGCTTATCTTGGGACTGCCCAATCCTCAAGATCGTCCTGTTACGTACAACCCTCTTCCTACAAACCAATTCCTCATTGTTTCGCGGGAAATTGGACGCACACTGCAGGCTTTGTTTTCGGGGGCGTTGAGTCCAAAATACATCACCGGCCCTGTAGGGATTGTTTACGTTATGCAGTCTACCTCAATGGTTAGCTTGAAAGAGTCCCTTTTCTGGATTGGTGCGATCAGCCTAAACTTGGGAATCTTAAATCTTTTGCCTATTCCCATTCTCGATGGAGGGACGATTCTCTTGTCGTTCTTTGAAATGGTTACCAGAAGACGAATTAAGCCGAAAACTCTTGAGAAAGTTGTTCTTCTCTTTGCGATTTTACTCATTTCCTTTTTTGTGTTTCTTACGTACAACGACATCATTCGTGTTTTCGGTCACTTTTTTGGGATGTAGTTTTGTTGATGTTTCATAGGAACCATAAAATTAACCACCGAGTTCACAGAGAACACAGAGAGATAAAAATTTCTAATTTATTTTTCTCTCTGTGTTCTCTGTGAACTCGGTGGTGAGAGTTTTATTTTTAGCGGTTTAAAATGGAAAAAAGTCTCTTTGCAAACCTCAGAGTGATTGTCTCTCAATACCGTTGGAGGTTTCTGAAGGGCTTTTTTATGGTTCTTATTTCCAATTCCCTTCTGATTCTCAACCCACTTCTTTTTCGGCAGGCGGTGATGGCTGTCGATCCTTACCTTCCGGGGTGCGACGGATTCCTTGGAGAGGTCACATGTTCACTCTTTGGGGCAAGATCGACATCTGTGTGGCCCTGGGTGCTGAGCCTTCTCCTTATTGCGATCACGTCGGCAACTTTCAAGTATTGGATGCGTATGACCTTCATCACTGTCAGTCGCGATGCAGAGATGGAGATCCGCTCAACAATATTTGATAGGCTTCAGCGCCAGTCGAGGGGGTTTTTCGATCGGCATGGAATAGGAGAACTGCTAAGTCGATTGACAAATGATATCTCTGCCTATCGCGATGTCCTGGGGCCCGGAGTGATGTATCCTTTGTTTTTTCTGACTCTAATGATTCCCGGATTGATCGCTCTTTTCTCCATTTCCGTTCCACTGACATCGATATCGTTGGTACCTTTGCTGGTCATTCCTTTGGTGAATTTTACGTTGCGAGGATACATCTTTAGGATCTCATTGTCGGTGCAGAAGGCTCTCGGGGAAATGAGTAGTATGGTGCAGGAGCACTTTTCCGCAATTCGTATCATCAAAAGCTATGTTATCGAAAAAATTGTTGGGGAACGTTTTCGTAAGCTTTGCCAGAAGCTGCTGAGTATGAACATACGTTTGTCGTTCCTGCAGGGATCGCTCTTCCCATTTTTTACCTTTCTGACCAAAATGATCACAGTGATTCTTGTGATGTTCTCAGGAATCATTATCTTTCGGGGTTGGTCTGATCTGAATGCCGCAGATTTTGTGTCGTTCATGTGGATTCAGTCTTACATCTTCTTTCCCGTTCTGATGTTAGGGTGGTTGATTCCCGTCTATGGACGGGGTCGAGCTGCCTATGAGCGGATCCTAGAAATCTATGAAGAGCCCATCGAAGTTCAAGATGTCTCGAAGTCTGGCTTGAAAATTCCGCAAAGAGCGAATATTGTTTTTCGCGATCTCTCTTTTTCCTATCCCAGGGCGGAGTCTCCAGCACTTTCTCATATTGACCTCGAAATCCAAGGGGGCTCCTTTGTTGGAATTACAGGACCTATCGGTGCCGGGAAGACAACACTATTCCATTTGCTGACGAGAGAGTATGAGATCCCTACAGGGATGATCGCCATTGACGGTCATGACATCCACGACTATCCTCTCAGCGCTTTCCATTCGGAGATGGTCACTGTCGAGCAGGTACCTTTTCTATTTTCGAGAAGCATTGCTGAAAACGTTCGGTTTGGTAGGCGAGAAGCCTCGATGGAGGAAGTCAAAGTTGTTACGCGATATGCCGACTTTCATGATACTGTTTTGGAGTTTCCAGAGAAGTATGAGACCATCATTGGAGAAAGAGGGGTTACCCTTTCGGGAGGGCAGAAACAACGCCTTGCAATGGCAAGGGCTTTTCTGGTCAATCGTTCCATTCTTCTCCTTGACGACATCTTCTCTGCTGTGGATGTCGCGACAGAAAAGCGCATTTTTGATGGCATGAAGAAAAATTTCCGAGGGAAAACAGTGCTTTTGGTGACACATCGCGTTTCCATTTTGGAGCAGATGGATAGGATCATTTACCTGTCAGGTGGTGCTGTATTAGAGGATGGAACACATAAAGAGCTATGCGCTCTAAAAGGGCATTATGCTGCGTTGACAGAGTTACAGGGGATGGGAATAGAAGGAAAATGAGACACCTACACTATCACCACACCTATGAGAAAGAACAGTTGCAACCCCGCGGTTTTGATTCGGCACTCCTAAAGCGTCTGTTTGGTTACCTTCGACCTTATCGCACCTTTGTTATTATTGCCGTTCTGTTGTTAATTGTTTCTAAAGGTATAGAGGCCTACGTTCCTATTTATATTGGAAAGGTCGCCCAAATAATCCTCGACAACACCTCTCCGACCGCCTTACCGCTGAGCGATGGACTCCATACCATTATGCGCCATTGTCTATCCATCATGGGACTGTTGGTTATTGCATATGCTCTGGACAGTGTCAACGTCGTATTGAAAAACTGGGTGGGGCAGAAAGGACTATACAACCTACGGTTGGAAGTATATCGCCACATACAGCAGATGTCTATTGACTATTACAACAAAACCGCAGTGGGCTCGTTGATGACACGTACGATACATGATGTCGATCAAATCAACTTGATGTTTTCTGAAAGTATTGTTCCCCTCATGGGAAGTGTTTTGCTTTTTATCAGCATCTGCATAGGACTTGTCATCGTTGACTACAGAGCTGCCATTGTTCTAGCAGCTGTTCTTCCACTGGTATTCGTGTTGACAAACCACTTTCGGTGTCATCAGCGCAAGTGCTATGAGAAAATCCGGAGCATCGTCTCCGCTATGAATGTTTTTGTTCAGGAGCATCTCATGGGAGCATCAACGATTCGAAGCTTTGGCCTCCAAGAGCAGGAAAAACGGAAGTTTGATGAGATTAATGCGGATCATCGTAATGCCAATATCGAAACCATACACTACTTTGCTTCCTTCTTTGCGGGAATTGATTTCATTCAAAGCCTATCTCTCATCACGGTTTTTCTGGTCCTAGTTACCTTTGCTCCACCCAATTCAGGGTTTCAGGCAGGAACCTATTTCACGTTCAGCCTCTATATTCTGATGCTGTTCCGTCCTCTGGCAGACCTCGCGGAAAGATACAACCTCCTCCAGTCGGCCATGGCTGCGGCAGATCGGATTTTTCATGTTCTCGATCAGAAGACCGAAGATCTGGGCCCTGCCGAAGGTCCTGACCTGGATGAGGTTCATAGCATAGCCTTTGAAGATGTTTGGTTTGCCTACAAAGACGAAAATTGGGTGCTTAAAGGGACCACATTTTCTATCAACAAAGGAGAGTCCGTAGCCCTTGTGGGGGTCACAGGTGTCGGAAAGACAACGATCCTCAACCTTCTCCAAAGATTTTATGACATCCAGAAAGGTTCGATTACCGTCAATGGTCGAGACATTAGAGAATACCCCTTGCACGCCCTTCGGCAGCAGTTCAGCGTAGTCCTTCAAGATCCTGAAATTTTTTCAGGAACAATCGCCGAAAATATCTGTTTGGGCAATCCAAATATTACCGACGAAAAATTAGATGTTGTTGTCGATTACGTCAACCTCCGACCCCTTGTCAACAGCTTTCACGATGGCTTGCAACACTACCTTTCCGAGCGTGGGGGCAGCCTTTCGACAGGGGAGCGGCAGCTGGTATCTATGGCGAGGGCGGTTGCTTTCGACCGTAGTGTGTTGATCCTAGACGAAGCAACGGCAAATATCGACAGTGGAACAGAGAAAATTATTCAGAATGCTCTTATGAAAATCTTGCGGGATAAAACATCTATCGTCATAGCTCATCGCCTTTCGACGATCAAAGATGTCGATCGCATCATCGTCCTGCATGATGGAGTAGTCGCTGAAAAGGGAACACATCAGGAGCTCCTAAAAGTACAAGGGATTTACGAAAAACTCTATCGTTTGCAATTTATGGGCAAAATGTATACACATCGGAAATGAAGAATTGGTATTTTATGGATCAATGGACGACTTATTTTATCGAACGTTTATCTCCTCTGGTGACTCTTGCCGTGATTTTCGGCATAGCCACAACAGGGGTGATTCTGGATAAGAATCTATTCCAACCTTTTCCTTTTGTGGTCTCCTGTTTTACGATTTTCTATATCGCCTTTATCCTCCGACTAAAGAATGATGTCGACGACTACGAAAAGGACTGTATCGCCTTTCCGCAACGCGCTCTTCCCAGGGGAGTCTTGTCGAAGAAAGATGCTATTCTTGTCCTTCGTTATCTGGAGTATGGACTCATCATCTATTTTGCCATGCTTTTTATTTTTTCCTGGGGAATAACAAGAGCCAACACTTTTATTACAGCTCTATACCTTTGGTTTCTTCTGCACGATTTCTACGCAAAACAATGGCTAGAACGACGCCCCCTAATCAAAGGGTTGGCACGCCATGGGCTAATCATCCCCATAACATTCCTCGCCATTTCCTTTGGAAGGCCAGAATATGTGTTCTCTGCGCAAGGTTTTTCCTATGTCCTTTTGCTATTTGGTGCTTTCTATACCTTTGACATTTGCCGCAAACTGGATCCCTATTCCCATCCCGTTTCCCTCACCTACATCCATTATTATGGATTCCTGATCACCTACTGGTTCACGTGTGGATTGCTCATCCTCTCAGCAATAGGCGCCTATGGGATGGGTGTGCATATGTGGCTTTGGCCACTAGAAATCTGTGTCTGCGTGACTCTTATTATGCTGTTCAAAAGACCGAAAATGTTTCGCATCGCCGAAATGGCTGGAAGTCTCTCCTTCCTCGCCCACGCTTGGGCCGGATTGCTGCAGTGGTTATGACTGAGTTTGTTGCGCAAATCAACCACCGAGGACACCGAGGACACAGAGAGGAAAGGATAGTATACTCAATCAAAATCAAGAATTGGCGAAAAAACCATTCAACACCTAGTTATGAGAGCTGTATTCGTGTTCCAGGAAAAGCAGAGTATGGGATTTCAACCTAGCCCAAGTTCACCTCTTGTAGTTTTTTAAGTGTTTATAAATGAGCATGCTAGATTGTTTTTGCTATATCGTTTGGACACTACAAATTTTCAGGAGTGCTAAGATTTAACCTTAATCA
>JAAKFP010000051.1 GCA_011065005.1 Chlamydiota bacterium
CATCTTCACTTGCTTTGTTGCAAATCTTTGGAAACTAATAAGTTGACTGCAGATTTGCGCCTCGCAACTGAAGAGCTATAACAGCCTAAATGTAAAGGTTATTTCTTCTAGCCTCCTTAAGCTTCCAATCTTTCGATCTTACGGTTCAATTCGCCAAGTTTCTCTTCTAAACTCCTCTTTTGCTCTTTGGCTTGTTCGAGGTCCTTCATCGCCTCATCCAATCGAGCTTCTAGGTCGTGACGTGTGGAGCTATTCTCTTCGGTCCTTGATCCGATCTCGTTTTGTAAAAACTTGATCAACTTTTGCTCCTCTTCGATAGTCAGCTGGAGAATTTCAATTTGTTCCAAGAATTCACCCTGCATCTCAGCATGATCCTTGGCAAGATTTTGCAGCTGATCGGATTTTTCTGCATAAGCTGTTTGCACCGCTAGAAACTCCTTTTCCAAGTTTCTCTTTTCGTTCTGGCTGCTCTCAAGTTCCCTACGGATCTCTTCCCATTTAGCCTCCAATTCTTGAGAGGTGGTAGCGTTCTTCTGAGTTTGAGTTTCGATCTCCTCTTCAAGGTCCTGAACATAACTGCGCTCTTCCTCTATGGTATTCTGAAGAAGCTCGACCTGCTCATTCAGCTGAGTTTGCCTCTCAACAGAGTCCATAGAAAGAGATTCCAACTCCCCGGTTTTTTCTGCAAAAGCAGCATTACTCGATTCTACCTCTTCTTCCAAGCGCTGTTTCTCATTTTGGATATCTCCAAGATCACTGAACGCTGATTCCAGACGTGTTTCCAGCTTCTGAGAGGTGGTAGCGTTCTTCTGAGTTTGAGTTTCGATCTCCTCTTCAAGGTCCTGAACATAACTGCGTTCTTCCTCTATGGTATTCTGAAGAAGCTCGACCTGCTCATTCAGCTGAGTTTGCCTCTCAACATAGTCCGTAGAAAGGGATTCCAACTCTCCGATTTTTTCTGAGAGAGCAGCATTACTCGATTTTGTCTCTTCTTCCAAGCGCTGTTTCTCATTTTGGATGTCTCCAAAATCACTGAGCGCTAATTCCAGACGTGTTTCCAACTCTTGAATACTGACAGCATCGTTGGATTGGGTTTCAATTACGTTCTGTAGCTCTTGAACGCGATTACGCTCCTCTTCTACAGACCTTTGAAGAAAATCAATCTTTTCTACCAGCTTGTTCTGCATTAAAGAATAGGCGTTTGAAAAGTTTTGCAGCTCTTCATTCCTTTCTTCTAGTGTTTTTTCGCTCTGCGAATATCCCTCTTCTACATCCGCATAATGCTTCCGTTCATACGCTAGCTGTTCCTCTACTTCACTTTTTAGAACCTGAAGTTGTTCATAATTGTCTAGTGTATCTCCCAACTGGATTTCAAGTTCCTGAAGCTTGAATGCATTATCTACAGATCGTGCTTGATTTTGCTCTTTCACTTCATCAAGAGAACGCTGCCTTAACGCCACTTCATCTTCCAGTTCTAACTTCTGTTCTTCGTAATTCCTGATCAACAGCTGCAGTTCTTCGTTCTCTTTCTGATATTTTTCTAGGGAATCATGCAACTCCTCAACACGCTGTGTGAGCATTCCTACTTGAGCTTCGTTCTCTTTTTCGAACTCTTCTAATTTCGATTCAATTGTTTGAATTTGCTGTTCATATTGTTCAATATCGTTCTCATATTCAGCCAAACGAACTAAAAGGTCATTGACCTGTTGTTCCTTTTGGTTAAGCTCTGTAACGTTTACCGCAACTTCATTTTCCAGAGTAGAAACAGTTCTTCCTTGTTCACGCGCACTTTCAACAGTCTCATTAAGCTGCTGTTCTAAAAACCCTGTTTCACTCTCGGTCAACTCACTCCGAGCAATAGCCTCTTGTAGCTCTTCTTTTAAAGAATTAGCACGCTCTTTTTCATTATTTAATTCTTCAGTAAGTGCATCAATTTTTTCTGACACCTCTTTCGAAGCAGCATCTTCCTTCTCTGTCTCTTCGAGTATATCTCCAGCAGTTTCTTCCACCACCTCGTTTATGGCTGCAAGCTGATCCTCAAAGGAAGAGGCCATTCCCGCCATATCATTTAGCTGCTGTTGGAGTTCATCGGAGTAATCTTTTTCTGAGGTAAAATTTAGGACGAGGTCGTTGATCTTCGCTTCGAGCTCCCCTTGACGTTCTTCTGTTGTCCGTTTTTCCTGCGTTAGGATGCCTATTTTCTGTAATAGCGACTCATAAAGCGAATCATGAGACTCTTGGAGTTCCTCAATCTCTTCTTTCTTTACCATCACAGAATCTTTAACAGCGTCAAATTTCTTTTCAAACTCTCCAACCTCTACAGACATCTCTATGAGTTTATCTTCCAACTCTTTCGTATACCTTTCCTCTTTTTCTAACTCTTCGGTGAGTTGTGCAATCTCATTTTGATAAGTCAATACATTTTGCTGCTCTTGATTCTTTTTTTGTTTTCCTTCCTCCAGAGCGTTGTTTAAGTGGTACACCTGCTTCTCTAATTCTATTGTCAGGGCTCTTTCCTCTTCCAAAGCTTTTTTATGTGCATTCACTTCAACAAAGAGATCTGCCTCATTTTCGATACTGGAAAAGGCTAGGTTTTTCCCTCCCAAGATATCTTTCAATCTCTTTTCCATAACCTTGCTATAGGTTTTAGCTTTATCCCACTTAGCCACGGCATCATTCAAAGCATTCTTGAGTTGTTTGGTACGCGTTAATTCCAGTTCTAGATGGGAAACAAGAAGATCTTGCCTTCTCAGCAACTCTTCTTGAGATTCAGAACAGGAATTTAATTTTGATCTTATCTCCCCATTACGAGCTTCCCAAGTGGCATCTAATGTTCGCAATTCTTCTAACTCTTCTTGAAAGTCCTGATTTTTTCTGGATAACTTCGCAAGACTTTCTGACTGTTTATACTTTGATTTTATACTTGTATCTGCAACAGCCAAAATCCTTTCACTCTCATCACCTTCAACAACAAAACCATCAATCGTTTCGTTTGGAATCCAGACAATTTCATCTTGATCTACCTTTATTGACTCTTCGGTAAAGAGACGCGATGGTTCGGTAATTTTGTTAGCGCTGAGATTGTTCTGTGACAATCCCTTCAGTGCTGCGTTATCTTGCAATACTGTTGTATCTATTTTTCGAATGTTCTGAACATGATCCCAGGGAATGCCCAAAATTTGCGGGGTTTTCGCAACCTGAATGTGGAGAAATCTACCTCTTACAAAAGAATAGTCTAGCTCCTCCTCTCCCCCTTTTTCACCATCGAGACGGCCATAAAGTCCTCCATCAAAGCTCACATCTATAATTCTGTCCGTATGCAGTATGAAATCCCGCCACCCGTTGCTAAGGTGTAATCTCTCATCTCTGATGACTACAGGCAGCTGATCACCGTTGTTCAACCCTAAAACATAAAGCTTGCGAGGTTCAAAGTGAGTAGATTCTCCCCTCCCCCTAAAGAAAATATGAGAGATTGTTTTCGGATTGACTTCGTGGTTGATGGTACGTGTATAATTTTCTCGCGAGGGAAAATATTGAACAAGACGAATCGTCTCCTTGGGGACATCACACACGAAGCTGTAGTCGTCTTGTGTTACGACCTGCATTTTTCCCCGACCTTCTTCTACAGAAAAAGCTATCGCCGCAACATCGTTTATGTCTATGGGCAATGTTCCAAAAGAGTATCGTAAAGGTGGAAGTGTCTGTATTTCTCCTGTAAGCTCAATGCCATCGGAAAGAACTACAAAATCCTCATCTTTCTGTGCTCGTTGATGTATCTCCCCCAAGTCTGTTGATGTAAAAAAAGTGCCGGCTTGGTGTGAAAGCAGGGTTTCTGCCGAGAATGTCGTACTTAACAAAATGCTTGCTGCGAGAAAATGGTAACGGATCATCTTCATCCCCTCCTATTGCGGGATATAGTGTAAATATATATCATTGAAAACCTAACTTTCCCTTATATTCATCGAAGAGAAAAAAATAAAGTGAATAATCGCAAAATCATTTTAAAGAAGGTCAAAGTTCACAATCTGAAAGCGATCGACCTCACCCTAGACACCAACGAACTGATCGTGTTTACCGGGGTATCGGGCTCAGGGAAATCCTCATTGGCCTTTGACACTATATATGCCGAAGGACAGCGTCGCTATGTGGAATCTCTCTCCACTTTTGCACGCCGCCAACTTGGAGAGATGTCCAAGCCAGATATGGAGCACGCCTCCGGTATCTCACCAACAATTTCTATAGAACAGAAGACCGCGGGACGGAATCCTCGCTCTACGGTGGGTACCTTAACAGAAATCTATGACTATTTACGGGTTCTTTTTGCCCGTGTTGGGGAACCCCACTGCCCTGTTAGTGGCGAAAAGGTCACCCCGCAAAGTCGAGAACGGATCATTAAAACGGTACAAAACCTCCCCAAGGGAACAAAGTTGATCATTCTTGCACCGCATGCTAAGGGAAAGAAGGGAGAGTTTAAGGAAGACTTCCAAGAACTTCTACGTAAAGGGTTTATGCGTGCTCGAGTCGACGGAAATATCGTTAACCTCAGCCAAGAGATCACACTAGAGGGTGCGGTCGCTCACGATATTGACGTTGTCATTGATCGCATAGCCGTCAAAAAAGAGAACTTCTCCCGCCTTGCCGAATCGATTACCACTGCGCTCAATATTGGTAATGGAGTGTGCAGCGTTCTAGACGCCGAGACCGAAGAGGAAACTCTGTTCTCGATGCAAGCGTATTCCCCTAAGTCGGGACTTTCCTACACCTCTTTAGAACCCCAAGATTTCTCGTTTAACAGCCCATCGGGGATGTGTCAAAGATGCAATGGGCTTGGCACGGTCATAGAATTTGATCTCGACAAGATCATCGATCCTAATCTCAGCATCTCCAAGGACTGCTGTTCGGTAGCTAGCTCCTATGACACCGTTCGCTATGGCAATATTTATGACAATTTAGCAGAGATTTATGGCTTCAGCGTATACACCACCTGGAAAAAGCTCACCCCTGAAGCCAAGCAAGTTTTTCTGTATGGCACCAAGAAAAAATGGACACGCATGCGTTTTGTCCATCCTATAACAGGGGCTGTGTGGATGGATCACATTCGCTGGCGAGGAGTGCTCCACGAAGCACATCAACGGTATCAGGAAGCTAAAAGCGAACGTTACCGAAAAAAAATGCAACAGCTCATGCAGGAACAAACCTGCCCCGATTGCTTAGGTGAAAAACTAAGGGCCTATCCAGCAGCTTGTTTGCTGCAAAAGAAGAGAATCGCTGAGCTGACGATGATGACCGTTTCAGAATGTTCGACGTTCTTTGAGAAGTTAAAACTCCCTGAGAATGAAACAATTATCGCCGAAGAACTCTTGAAAGAGATCCGCGAGCGCCTTCGGTTCCTCATAGAAGTCGGCTTGCACTATCTCACCCTTGACCGCACATCACCCACGCTTTCGGGTGGAGAAGCACAGCGGGTCCGGTTAGCCTCACAAATCGGATGCGGACTGGTGGGAATCACCTACATCCTTGATGAACCCTCCATCGGGCTTCATCCTCGGGACAACAAGCGTTTGATCCGGACACTAAAACATCTGCGTGACATGGGAAACACCGTCATCGTTGTCGAACACGATGAAGAAACCATCTGGGAAGCGGATAAAATTGTCGATTTCGGCCCCGGAGCCGGTGCACGAGGAGGAAGAATTCTTGTCAACGGCACCCATTCCGACCTTATTAACAATGCAGAGTCCATTACCGCGCGCTACTTGACGGGAAAGTGGAAGATCCCGATTCCCAAACACCGGCGTAAAACAACGAAAGAAGTCATCACCCTTAAGGGCGCCGTCCACCACAATCTAAAAAATGTGACTGTAAAAATCCCATTAGGAGTATTTATTGCGGTCACAGGAGTGTCTGGATCGGGAAAATCCTCTCTCATCACCGATACGCTTTACCCAGCACTTGCCAACTACCTCCACAAAGCGGAACATTCTGTTGGAAAACACCGATCCATTTCAGGGATTGAACAGATCGACAAAGTGATCGCCATCGATCAATCTCCTATTGGAAGGAATCCCCGCTCCAATCCAGCAACATACATAAAACTGTTTGATGAAATTCGCGATCTCTTTTGCAAACTTCCCGAAAGCCAAGCAAGGGGATATAAACCAGGACGTTTCAGCTTCAATGTGAAAGAGGGATCTTGCCCACAATGTGAAGGGATGGGAATGGTAAAAGTGGACATGGACTTCATGGAAGATGCCTGGATCGACTGTTCCCTCTGCAGGACTCGCCGCTTTGATTCAGAAACTCTCTCCGTATATTACAAAGGGAAAAACATCTATGACATCCTTGAAATGGAAGTTGCTGAAGCTCTCGAACATTTTAAGAACATCCCCTCCATAAAGCATAAGCTAGAAACTCTGAAAAGAGTCGGAATGGAGTACATAAAACTCGGACAGTTTTCCACAACACTATCCGGAGGGGAAGCACAACGTATCAAGCTCGCCAAAGAGCTGGTACGACCTCCGACAGGAAGAACAATATACATCCTCGATGAGCCCACAACAGGTTTACATTTCCACGACATCAGAAACCTCTTAGAAGTGCTGCATGAACTCGCCGACAGAGGTAACACCGTTTTGATCATCGAACACAACATGGAAATCGTCAAGACAGCTGACTGGATTATCGACCTCGGACCTGAAGGTGGAGACGCCGGAGGACGTATCGTAGCAACGGGAAATCCCGAAAAAATTGCCAAGCTCGACACTCCCACAGGTGTTGCCGTCTATCAGGAATTGTTTCCAGACACCTCTGCGAAAATTGCCGCCGCACACAGAAAATCTAAAGAAAATCAAAAAAGAAAAAAACAGCGTGATGCTGCCACCATTCATGAAATCTCTGTGCAAGGTGCTGAACAAAATAATCTTAAACATTTGGACCTCACAATACCCAGAGAGAAGCTCACCATCTGCACAGGCCCCTCAGGATCGGGTAAGAGCTCTCTCGCTTTCGACACCGTCTATGCTGAAGGACAACGCCGCTATATTGAATCGCTTTCCCCTTATGCTCGACAATTTGTGAAACAGATGCCAAAGCCAAAGGTCGGACATGTTGAGGGGCTCTCACCGGCCATTGCCATTGAACAGAAAGCTCATGCCGGCAACCCACGAAGCACCATCGGCACGATGACAGAAATCTACGATTACCTCAGAATTCTTTATTCCCGAATGGGCATACCACACTGCCCCGAAACAGGAGAACGGATCCGTTCTATAAGTAAAGACCACGTCGTCGACCGCATCATGGAATATCCTAAAGGCGAACGTATCCAAGTCCTTGCACCCATCGAAATACATAAAAACGAGAAATTTGAAGATGTGATCTCCCGTCTCCGGCGTCAAGGCTTTGTAAGAGTACGTCTGAATAACAACTTTTTCGAACTCGAAGAAGAACAGCTCATTAATGCTTTTGACAAAAAAAGAAAAAATGAATTGTTTCTAGTCGTCGACAGACTGATCATTAAACCTTCGATCCAACATCGCCTTTTTGAAGCCATTGAAAATACCGCGGAAATTGGAGAGAACAAAATTGTCATCGTCCGCGAAAAAGGTGACGTCCTATTCAATCTTTCCTTCGCGGTCGAAAGAACCGGAAAATCCTATTCAGAGATCACTCCCCACACCTTTGCGTTCAATACCGCTGAAGGGATGTGCCCAGAATGCATGGGGCTGGGGTATCAGTATGGGGCAAACCTCACACAAAAACCTGAAATTATGCAGCACTCCGCCGCAGGAATCATCCGCTATCTATGGCAAGAAAAAGGAAACGTCGAAGCCCTGTACCACTTCGAAACATTTTTGGCGGAAGAGAAAATCGATCCCAAAACTCTACTAAATGAACTTCCAGCGAAAAAACTACAACTTCTCATGAATGGGTCTCCACCTGACAAATGGTATGACAGCGAATATGGCTACCAATTCCGTTGGGTCGGCATCGATCATGCCCTTGCAAAAGCGGGAAAAAGCGCCAACAGCGAATTACGACGACCAATTATCCCTCTCCTCCACGAACTCAAATGCTTCTCCTGTCACGGATCCCGCCTCCATCCCCTCGCCCGCAATGTTACCATCAAAAAACTTTCCATCAGCGACCTGTGTGCTTTACCCATAGAAAAAACTCTTCCCTTCATTGAAAAACTGAAAATCCCTAAAGAGGAAAGAAAACTCCTCGAAGAGGTCACAACACAACTCCTACATAGACTCCGATTCCTCGGAGAAGTAGGCCTCGGGTATATCTCTCTCGACAGAAAAGCTCCTACACTCAGCGGTGGCGAAGCCCAAAGAATTCGATTAGCACGACAACTTGGCTGTGGACTTACAGGAGTATTGTACGTCCTCGACGAGCCAACCATCGGCCTACACCCTCACGATAGCGACCGCCTAAACCGCGCTCTAAAACAGCTTAAAAACCTCGGGAACACCATGCTCATGGTGGAGCACGACCCCCAGACCATTGCAACAGCAGACTATATTCTCGATTTCGGACCCCACTCAGGACACCTCGGAGGGCACATCACAGCAAAAGGCACTTTTAAGCAGATCCTCCGCAATAGCAAATCATTGACAGGGTTATATCTCTCAGGCAAAAAAACCATCTCCCTACCGGAAAAACGACGCCCCCTTATCAAAGGAAGCCTGATCATCAAAAATGCCAAAGCTCACAACCTAAAAAACCTGAACATCGACATTCCCATCAGCGCGCTAACATGCCTCACAGGAGTCTCTGGGTCAGGAAAATCTACACTTATGCAAGACGTCATCAAACCTGCATTGGAAAGAGGAATGTTTACCTCTGACAAGGTTGACCTCGACGGAAAGGCCATCGTCTCAGGGATCGACCAATTTGATAAGATGATCGTTATCGATCAAAATCCCATCGGCCACACCAGCCGCTCCAATGTATGCACCTATGTCGACGTGTTAACAAAAATAAGGGAATTTTTTGCTAGCCTGCCTGCCGCAAGAACGAAAGGATTGCTCCCTCGACACTTCAGCTACAACCACAGAAAAGGGATGTGTTCCCATTGCTGGGGCCTAGGATACAAACGAGTAGAAATGTTTTTCCTACCTCCCATCAAAGTCGTTTGTGAGGATTGCCAGGGACTTCGCCTGAACCCTGTGAGTTTGGAGGTCACCTATCAAGGAAAAAACCTCGGACAATATTTCGACACAACAGTTGACGAAGCCCAACAGATATTCCAGAACCACCCTCGTATTAAGAAGATCCTCGACACTCTGATCTCCGTGGGGTTAGGATACCTCAAGCTCGGCCAAGAGATGGCCTCCCTATCAGGGGGAGAAGCGCAGCGAATCAAACTCAGCAGAGAATTGGCAAAACGCTCATCAGGCCGGACGCTCTACCTTCTCGACGAGCCCACCACGGGCTTGCACCACGACGACATCAAGAAACTTCTTGCCGTACTTCATAAACTCGTGGACAAAGGAAACACCATGGTTGTCATCGAACACCACCTCGACGTCATAAAAAATGCCGACTATATCATCGACCTCGGCCCCGATGCCGGAGAAAAAGGGGGAAAACTCGTTTGCGCGGGAACACCAGAAAAAGTTAGTAAGCATCCCACTTCCTGGACAGCAAAATACCTCAAACCTATTCTACGCACACCGTGAATGAAGAATTGGCATCGTGCCCATGTATGTGATCGCATCCTTTTACCCATAGTTCAAGATTTTGGTTCATAACCGCTTACAATGGAGGGTCACATTCCCATACGGAGGTGCACGGTAATCTGGTTGTAAGAGATAGTGTCGAATGGGAGGGTACTCTAAGTTGTTTAATATCAAAAACCCACGAAGTGGGTCTACAGATAGTAGCCCAGTGCAAGCGATAGCGCAGCTC
>JAAKFP010000052.1 GCA_011065005.1 Chlamydiota bacterium
GGGAGTGATCATCTACGACAGCATGCCGGGAATAACGGTAAAGGATTCCGAATACGTCCCACATCATGCCGGCAGTCAAAGAAAATGCTATGGAATTCCTCTGGAAAACGCAGCGCAGATGATTACAGGAATGAAGCTGGGAAAAAATGTTGTCGCTGTGGGTTTCGTTGCTAAATTACTCGAACTGAATCCTGACTTTTTCATTGAGGTGTTAAAAGAGCTTTTCACGCGCAAAGGGGAAAAGGTTTTAAAGCATAACATCGAACTCTTCATGTATGGTTACAACTTTGAGGAGATTGAATACGAAAAGTTAGAACTAGAAAAACCAGAAGAGCGTAGCAAAAAGTTTATCGTCGTTTCCGGAAATGATGCGATGTCTCAGGGCGCTATCAACGGCGGCCTTGCTTTCTTTGCGGGTTACCCCATAACTCCAGCGTCCAAGCTCATGGAGGACCTTGCCCGTGACCTTCCCAAATACGGAGGAATCGTGCTTCAGACCGAAGACGAGATTGCCGCTGCCGGAGCAGTAGTTGGAGCGTGGTTCGCAGGAAAGCGAGCGATGACCGCGACCTCTGGCCCAGGTTTATCTCTTATGTCCGAGATCATCAACCTTGGAGTGATGTCCGAAACACCTCTTGTCATCGTCAACGTTATGAGGGGAGGCCCTTCGACGGGATTGCCTACAAAAGTCGAACAGGCAGATCTAAACCTTGCAGTCTATGGAGGCCACGGGGACAGCCCCAGGGTTGTTCTTGCTCCCGCAACAATTGGTGAATGCTACTCTATCGTCCAAGATGCCTTGGATATTGCCGAAAAGTACCAGACTCCCGTCATTGTTTTGTCAGACAAATTTCTCGCCATGTCCTATATGGATGTTCCGGAAGAATGCTTGCAAGGAACAAGAGTCTCCACGCGAGAGAAATATGAGGGATCATCCGAAGAATACAAGCGCTACCAGCTTACACCAACAGGAGTATCCCCATGGGTGTTCCCTGGGGAGAGGGAATGCCCCTACATGATCACTGGCCTAGAACACAATGAACGTGGATCTCCCGATTACGGAATTGATATGCACCATATCATGACAGAAAAACGCTTCAAAAAGTTTGAAACGATGGTTGCCGACCTTCCAAAGCCAGAGTTTTTTGGTGAGGAAGATGCCCCGAATCTGATCATCACGTGGGGTTCTACCTTTGGAGTGGTTCTGGAAGCTGCAAAGAGACTCAGGAGCGAAGGATATAGCATCCAAGTTGTCAAAGTGAAGACCATTTTCCCTCAGCATGAAGAGGTCATTAAAAAAGTCTTGGATCGTGCAAAAAAAATTATCATCCCAGAACAAAATAAATTCGCCCAATTCGGAAGGATGATGAAAGGATATTATGGTTTCACAGCAGAAGAGGTTCAGCTCCCTGGGGGTGCACCGGTTAGTCCCGGACAAGTGGAAAAATTGCTAAAAGGCAGGTTGGTAATATGAAGGCGGAAAAATTGTAACCGTTCAGGCCCCGACTATATAACCGCGAAGATCGCGAAGAATACGCGAAGAATATTTTATTGATGTAGAACAAAGAGAAGCTGGTCAAAGATGGAGTCAAACGATGTATTCAGACCAAACGCTACTAATTAATAAAAAAACTTCGCGTATTCTTCGCGATCTTCGCGGTTAACAGATAGAGGTGAACGATTACGAAAAATTGAAGGATGAAGGCGGAAGGATGAACGAAAGAAAGAGAAAAGGCGAAATCCTTGAACGTTTGAAGAAAATCAAGCGGAAAGAGATTGCAGAGAAGCACGGCATCCTGCGGCCAATTTTCTGCGGTGGTTGCGGTCATTTCGCTGCTCTCCATGCCATCTACAACACCATGTTCGATCTAAATATCAGCGCAAAAGATCTTGTCATCGTGTCGGGAATTGGATGCTCCGGACGGTCCCCAGGGTTCGTCAATTGCTTTGGGTTCCATGGAGCACACGGCAGAGCCCTTCCTATTGCTACAGGTGTTAAGCTTGCTAATCCCGACATACATGTCATTGTTGTCGGCGGTGACGGCGATGGACTCAGCATAGGAGGGGGACACCTTCCCCATGCAGCAAGAATGAATGTGAATATCACCTACTTACTTCTAGACAATTCGATATACGGCCTAACAAAGGGGCAAATCGCTCCGACTACTCCCTATGGGAATAAGAGTTCGACCACTCCCTATGGCAACCCCGGCAAGCCTCTAGATCCTATTGCCCTTTCTTTGATTCATGGAGCCACTTTTGTATCTCGCGGATTTTCAGGTTACCCCGATGACTTGAATCGTATTGTCACGGAAGGTGTCAAACATAAAGGATTTTCCATGGTACATATCCTTTCGCCATGTGTGACCTTCAATAAGAACGAAACCTATGAGAAATATTACGATAGTACTGAAAATCTGCCCGAGAAAAGAGATCTGACGAATTTTGAAGAGGCGGTTCACTATTCCATCCAATCGGGAAAAAACTACCTGGGAATATTCTATCAAAAGAGGGAAACTACCCTTGAAGAAAACGCTCTCAATACGATACACACTGTAGGAAAGTATAATGACGGCAGAATAACTTCGGCTTAGAGGAGAACAAATATTATGTTTCGAAAAATTAGTTTTTTATGCGTGATTCTTGCACTTGCAGTTTCAGCAGTGATAAATGCGGCAACTTACCCCGGACAGCTCGGCGTCAACCTTGGAGGTACTAGCGAAGCGGGTGGAATGTTCGTTGACATGGCAAAGGAACACCATAGATGGAGTCGACTACCCGAGGGGACAATGAAGTTTGACAAAGGAGGCTGGCCAGCGTCAGATGCGCGACTGATTATGGACTTTCGCCTCGTAGCGGAGTGGGCAGGAACGATTGACGATCCGGAGCAGTATCGGTATGACAACACCGGAACATATAAGTGCTCTTTTTCCGGGCAAGCCAACATTAAGGCTAAGGGGGCGACTGTTGAAAATCAAAGCTTCGATTCCAAGACGAATAAAACAACCTTTGATTTAAAGATCACGAAGAAGAGAGTATATTGCCAATTAGATTTTACGAATACGAAACGGGATGAGAAAAGTACGGAGAATACAGGAATATCGAATCTGAAAATGAACAAACCAGGGTACCCTGCAGATACAAAACAACTTTTTACTGATGATTTCTTAAACTGCTTGGAAAGTGCAAATTTTGGAGTTGTACGGTATATGAATACGACGAATACGAATCATAATGATGCGAAATATCCAGCGACGATGTCGTGGTCCGAACGAAAGCTCATGACCGATTCTTCGCAGGTTTCTATGAAAGATTTTGGAAAAATGCAGGGCGCAGCATGGGAATATGTTATCGAGCTTGCGAACATGACAAAAATTGACCCTTGGATAAATGTACCGGTTTCCGCAGACAAAAACTATATCAGGGAATTGGCAGAGCAATTTAGAGATAATCTGGATAAGGAGCTTAACCTTTATGTAGAAAACAGCAACGAAGTGTGGAATGGAATGTTTTTTCAGCAACAGTATAACAAAGCACAGGCGAAGGAATTGGGGATTAATGAACACGAGAATTATGCTAGGAGAGCTGTAGAAATAGCAAAGATCTTTGAAGAAGTGTTCGGAGAAGGTTCGTTAAACAAGCGGGTCCGTATTGTTTTATGTTCCCACTCACCAATGCTAAAGTGGTGGGTGGAAAACTACATGGTCAAATACATGGTAAACACCATGGGAATCACACCTAAAGATTACATTTGGGGGATAGCTAGACAGACCTATTTTGGCTGCGGAGATCCAGACCCAGACAGTAGATCCATTGATGAGCTCATTGATGCTTGCCTTGAAGATGTCAACGCTCAGATCGATATCCCTTCTGGAGGGCAGTCAGGGCGTAAGCAATGGATTGAAAAGGCTGCTTCCTGGGGATTTGTTGGAGGAGCGAATTCCTATGAGGGTGGATTTCATTCTCCAGCTGGTGGAAAGCGTGTGAACCTGGACAATAAAATTCAGATGCATCGCGTTGATCGCGCTAAAGACGTTCTTAAGTACAATTATGATGATGGATTTTTTGCTTTGGGGGGCAACATCGCTATGCATTTTACACTACAGAGTTCCTATGCACGACATGGATGCTGGGGTTTGACCGACGACCTGTCAAATCCAGACCGTAATCACAAATTTCAAGCTTGTCGAGAACTTCTCAGGAAGGATAAGGGACAGATAGCGCTGACCGAAGAAGACGATTAAGATGCGATTAACTTATTGAGATTGACTCTCAATGATTTTAGCTCCTCTTGGCATCCATTTATTGTCTCTTTTCCGGCTTCATTATTTTCCAGCTCTTGAAGCCTTCCGATCAAATGATGCAATAGATTGATCGTGCCTTTCGTGTCTGCAAGAAAGTGAAACTCTTGACCATCAACACGGCGAATGCGGTTTAAAAACGCGACGCGATTTGGTTGCGAGATGATGTCGGATGAGACAATGCTAATAAATTCACCTCGCTCAAAAACATCTTTCGCAACTCGTGTTGAGATAGAATATTCATCGATCAACTTTTCTAGAGTTTTGGGTGCCGAGGAAATTTTCGTGTCTGGCTTAATTTCACCGGTGACTAAAACTTCGAATAGAGAATTAGCATCTTCTTGATTACCGGGGGAGAGTGCCAAGATTGCATTTTGAATCTCCCGGAAAGTTGATTTCGAAATGGGCATTGTAAAGATTCTCTTCAAAGTGTTCGAAAGCTCTGTTAATTGTTTTTCTTCAATCATTTGGATCTCCTAATTCTATATATTTAAACTCAGATATCCTTTATTAACATATAAAGAGAATATTTTGTAAAACGTTTTTCTGTTATAACGAAACTGAGCATCTCTGTCTTCATGGGAAGATCCATCGAGACTTTTTTTGTTCGCCTGTAGAGGCTGTGGTATCAGAAATGTTTAAGTTATTTTGTCACATTCCCTAAGCCTTTTTAGCAAAAATTTCACTCACATAATACTGCGTAGCAAAGGCAGTGCGCTCTAAGGCATTTAAAGTGGTCAAGTCAGGATCCATCGATTTTGCCTGATGAAAACAATCGGGAATAACGGAAAAGTCCTTTCGTAAATAAGCGCGTTCTGAGGCCTCAAAATAAAGTTGCACACTCTCTTTCTTTCGATCCTTTTTAAAAAGGAGATGGGCCAATTGGTTGGCAACTGCATAAGAAGGATCCAAGGCAAGGGCTTCACGATAGAATTGTTCCGCTTTTTCAGCATACTCCTTCTTTTCATGGGCTTTACCCAACCGAAATGCTATCTCCGGCATATCCCTTAGGGCATTTTTTTCACTGAGTACATATGCATGTTCTAGCAAAGGAATGCTATCTCCGACTTTCTCTAATCCAATTTGAACGACCTTTTCCAGATGGTCATGTTTCTGATGAGAGAGCAGGGAATCAGCCCATTTACTATAGACTTTTTCAGCCCGATCATAAGCGCTTTTGCTAACTAAAGCTTCAGACAACTCTGCAAAATCTGCTTCTATTTTCCAACAAATTATTTTTTGTAATGTAGCAGCGTAATTAGGAAAGTCATCTAGTTCTTGGTACAGGTTAGCCAAAAGACGATAGGTCTCATATTTTTTCTTATCATCCTCTTCTGATTGGAGCTGATGGATATAGGCTAAATATACTTCAGGGCTTTTCAATTCTATTGCCCGCTCAAAAAGCCTTGTGGCTTGGACAAGATCTTTTGTTCCAAAATGTAAAATTCCCTGAATAAAGACATTGGCTTTTTGCTCTGACGTCGTGTAGAGCTTTAATAGTGAATCACAATCTGCCAGCAAATCAGGTTGGCAAGCACATGCTCTTTCATAACATCGCACAGCATCTTGAGAGCGATCCTGCTTAAGATAGTCTTCTGCAAGTCGAATAAAATCTTTTGCTGCCCCATCCTGATCATGGAATAGAGACAAATTTACAGCAATTAAAACTTCCTGCAATTCTGCAAGTGGGTAGAGTTGCATCGCAGTTTCTAGACTGTTCATGGTGCTTATTAATTTGTTTTCCCTTATTTGAAGCTTAGCAAGATAGAGATGAGCTAAGGCAGCTTTCAATATCCCTTGTTTTAATAAAATGGCTGCAATAGGGGCATAATCCTCACTGCGTGAGGTGTATTTTAGGGCCTGTTGATAGTGGAATAAGGCTTGGTCTAGATCGTTTTCGTTTTCAAGTTCTTTGGCTAGAGTATGATAAAGCTTAACTTTTTTCCGATCTTCTTTGATCTCCCTCTCTTGCAGGACAGGTGGAATAGGGATAGGAGGGTGAGCGCGCATGTCATCGGCTAATCCTTTGACAATAAGATTAGGACTTAGACTGACAATAGGTTCTCTACTTACTGGACACCAGGGCTCTTTTTCAGAGGGTTCTTCATTAGAATCTACAGACCTGGATTTAGATGAATGTGAAGACGGGACATCCCCTTTTTCACAACGCACAATATGCTCTTCAATCGCTTTTCTTTCAAAGGTATGTCCATGATTATCCACAACAGGGTCAATAACCAGTTGTTGAGTAAGAGGGCAAATCATAGATAGATTGCTTTCTGGTTCATCTCGCTTAATCGTTGCCAAAATATGTCCAATGGCATGTTCAATGGGCTTTAAAAAATAAGCAGACAAGTCGCCCAAATCACCTTGGGAAAAGGGAACAAAAGTTTCTATCTCATCCTTTTGGGATGATGATTGCATGACAATACTACCATCTTCCAAAATTGCCTTTATGTTTTCTTCTGCACCTTCCAATTCCCTTAGACATCTACCAGTATTGATATCCCACATTCTGATCACATCACGGTGTGTCTGAATAATGATTTCCCCACTATCGAGAATATGTGAAATGTCCCCTAGAATGGTTTGTACGCACCTCCCAGTCTCGGGATCCCAAACACGGATGACGTGATCGTCTGATGTACCAATGATATTTCCTTCCTTGTTCTCTATTATTTTCCACTGCTCTCTCGGTTCACATTCAAGATCATGTAAATGCTTTCCTCCATCACTATCCCATACTTCTAAAACATTTTTATCCGATAAGACTACCATCCTTCCGTCAGCAAGCAATTGCATGATCCATCCATTGGGAAAATTGTCTATCATTGTCCTACCAGATTTATCATTTAGCTTGGAGAACCGTTTCTCTTTTTTCATCAATATAGCCGACTTGCTCCCTGCTATAGCACGCACAGACGGATTAGCAATACTTACAGCGACACCGAGGTCTACAGAAGAAGGATAGCAGATAAATGAGACTATAGGTTCATTATAGGGGGAGGGGAAATCATATTTTATAGTGCTTAGCACAAAGATATCATCCTCGAGAAGAGCGGAAGAGCAGATATTGGTCCTATGCGGACCAACACGCTTCTCAATCGTCCTCAAGCATTTGTCTGTCTTTGCATCAAATACTTCGTAAGCTTTCTCAGTTTCTAAAAAGAGTATTCCTCCCTTAGAAACGTTCTTCAGCACAGCATGCGCATACTGTCGCTGAATATTTATTTTACTTTCATCGAGCTCCCAAATTTCCACGACCTCGTGTCTAATATTATTAGGGTCGTTGGCTTTTACTCCTATGACAATTTTTCCATCATCCAATGTATAAAAAGTACAAGAATGAAGGGCAGCTTTTTCGGGTGGCCGATAGATATGTAAACATTTTTCTAAGCTTTCGTCTAAAATCTTAACATATTTACTTGTAGCAATAAGCACTTTGTCATCTTTGCATAGTATAAGATGCGTGATCGGGCCCTCTTCAACTTGAACAGAAGCAAGGCATTTTTCCATTTCTAAATCCCAAAGCAGCAACCGATTTCCTGAAACCCCCACCACCGTATTATTTCGCAGTGCAACGGCTTGCGAAATTACTCCTTCTGTGTAGGGAATATTTTTTACACTTTTTCCTGTTTTTACATCCCAAAGCTTTATGTGATTGTTAAAAACGCCTAAGAGTCTTCCATTTTTCAGATCTATGGTTTGAACAAGAGGCGCATCATGATCTTCAAAATGATTGAGACGCAATCCAGAGCCAAGCAGAGCGACTCCTTCATCAAGAGATTGCCCTGTGAGATAACGATTATTGCTCACTTTTAATATCCTGCTGCCTTTAAAGCTGTGCATACATTTTCCTAGTTCGTCCCAAACTCTAATAAAATGATCGGAATGAAGAGTAATGACCTGGCCGGTATTGCACTGACGCATATCAATGGGATGGGCTTCTAATGGGGCCTCGAAAGATCGTAAACATCCCTCCTTTTCTGGATGATAGATTTGCAACTCTGCATGATCTGGGATAGCAATTGTACCTTCCTTTAAAACATAAAAGGTATCTGATTTGGGCTGGCAAGTTGAACCTTTTTCTATCGGGTTTGCCTGATAAGTTTGAAGACAGTGACCTTTGTCCACATCCCAAACCTTCACTACACCCTCTCTATCTGAGGAGATCAGTGTTCCATTTGCAAACGCCTTAAGAGCAAATATCGGAACCTTATGACCTGTAAGCGTCTGGATACATTCGCTTGATTTTATATTGACAATCTTAATAAAACTATCTGTAGTCGTCCAATTCATACACCCCACTGCAACGTTACCATCATGCAGAACTTGAGCCGCGTAAATGCCCCCTATTTCCACTGCAGAATCACCCCCAAAAAAGAAATGATGCCTCTCTCCTTCTATATCGTAAGTACTCTGTAAAAAGGAACTATACTCCGCTCTATCTAGATCCCATATTCCAATATAGTTCTGATTTCCTACGAGTAATTTGCCCTCTTCTATCTGACACCAGCAATGGGAGATTGAAATCGTAGTAGACAGGACGGAGAGTTTGTTTGCATCTGGATCCCAAAGGGTCCATTTATCATATTCATGAGTATCACAATCATAAGAACAGTAAAGTAGCCATGTTTTCCCGCCCACTTGAAAGAGATCAGGGAGATTACGGCCAGCGTCTTTGACTTTAATTGTTTCTAGGCATTCCTTTTTTTCAATATCCCATATTTGTATCTCACTCATGAGCCCAAAAGCACATGTATGGGTATTAAGAGGGATCATAGGCGCAGATGCTAACCCTGGTGCGACAAGTATTCCTGCCGATATCCATTTTGAAGTAGAGTGCTCAGGTTGAGGAGGCTCAAAACGAAAACCTTCTTCCTGAACAACCGGAACATATTTATGTTGAAGTAGCCAACGAATGGTTTTCTTAATACTTGTTTTCATTTCTCCGGGTACTTCTTCCCCCTCTAGAATGTTGGGGTGGATCGTATACGATGCATGAACATTCGTATCATGTTTGGTTACCTCTGCCATTGCGGCATTAGAGGGTTTAGTAGTAAACGTAATTGTCTGCTCATGATCATGATACTGGGCTATTCTAGGAGATAATAAAGGGAAACTGAACATAAATTCCTACATATGATAAATGATTCAAAAAAATATAGAATATACTAAGCCTTCTTTTTGAGAAACAAAATTAGCAAAACACAAAATCAGCAGAAGTTGCTAATGTAGTGCGCCAATCGAGCTTCAAAAGGAGTTCGTAAAACAGATTTTTATCACTCTGCCCCTGAAAAGGATAGGAAAAACAGTTTAATTCAACGGCCTAGTTCAGACCCTTGCTTAATAACCGCGAAGCACGGCAGCGAGGGGAGCGATTAATCCACTGAAATCTATATCAGCCCCCGCCTATAAAATAAAGTAACTGGTGCTCTCCTGAAATTCGGAGATAGGTACAACCCCCAGGGGAAAACAACCGCGGAGAGGGCAAAAAGGAGGAGGAATAGTGCTTAATCCCCCCAATCCTGGCGTCTTAGCTGCCAAAAGACCACCTCATTTATCCCGTTCAGCAA
>JAAKFP010000053.1 GCA_011065005.1 Chlamydiota bacterium
ATTTTGTGGCGCTCTGGTATTTGACCTTTCCCTCTATGAGGCCAACCCTAATTTTTATCCGCAACTTCCTCTAAAAGCGATTTGAAAATTAGGGTTTTATTTCACCATGAAGATCAGTGTTTAGTTAAAATTATCCTAAAAAACGCAGTTCAAAATGATCTATAAGTGCAAGATTTTGGTTCATAACCGCTTACAATGGAGGGTCACATTCCCATACGGGGGTGCACGGTAATCTGGTTGTAAGAGATAGTGTCGAATGGGAGGGTACTTTAAGTTGTTTAACCTAAAAAACGCAGTTGAAAACGATCTCTAAGCACAATCTTTTGGCCCACAACCGCTTACAATGGAGGGCCCCTTCACCGTATGGGAATGTGACCCTCCATTGCAAGCGGTTATGAACCAAAATCTTGCACTTATAGATCATTTTCAACTGCGTTTTCTAGGTTAAAAAAAAACCATCAAATCTTTTTAATGAAAATGTTCTGGAACATTCGGGGATGCATTGGTCAATCAAAGGAGCTGAGCAGGTTGCAGCATGAGAATAAAGGGGCGTCCACTTACAACTAGATTACCGTGCACCCCCCATACGGTGAAGGGGCCCTCCATTGTAAGCGGTTGTGGGCCAAAAGATTGTGGTTAGAGATCGTTTTCAACTGCGTTTTTTAGGATAATATGCGCTGGATCTCGGTTCTGGCCAGATAATGATTGATCGACATTTATCAATAGATAGGGGTATTGATCATTTTTTTCGCCATTATTCACTCCTATGATTACTCGATCGGTGTCGTTCCAACTCGAAAGAGTCTCACCGGAGAGCATTTCCATCTGGAAAACATCGCCGCTAGATAAGAGCAATTTACCCTCTTCTGAAATACCATCTATGGTCAAGAGATAAGCAAAATCAGCATCTACGATGAAGCTCAATACCTGTGTTCCAGTTTTAGGGTTTAAAAGGATGTAATGGTAAAAATGATGATCGCCAAAATAAGTTTTTTCATGATTGTTTAATAGAATGATAGAATCACCTTCAGACCATTTTTCGTGCAGGTCTTCATTGTAGATTTGGAGGACTGTACCGTTTTCTAAAGAAATCATGTCCCCCCATTTAGCGTCGACTTCCTTGATCTTATAATGAGCTTTCTTTAACCATTCTGCATCATTTACATTTGCAGTCGCTTTTCTCGTGGTATTGAATAGTAAATCGCCTATTCTTGAGCCATTTTGGGAACCTACAAGTATCACATCACCTGGCATCCAGTTGAGGTTATTGTTCGTTAGATATAGTCTGCCATCAGAGAGCGAAATGCTGTTCTTTGTTATGGTTTTGATGTCCGGGCCTCCTAGACAAAACCCGGTAAATTGAACTGGAAGCGTTTCATCAAGATCCATATTTTTCAATGAGGAGGAGTTATGGCCATTGATCATGATGCCGACTTCATGACCAGCTTTCCAAGTTTCGGGAAAGCCCCATATTCCGGTTCCAGGCCCTTTGTACTCCCAAGTGGAATTGTCATCAAGGTTGAGGCGGCAACGGGGATCCCAATCTTCCGAAAGGCTATAGATCCTACTGATTTTCTGGGAGTATACATTTGTTGATAAACCTAATGCCAGGATGCTAAAAACAAGTAGTTTAGTAAAAATATTCATAATTCTGCCTCTTTCATCTTTAATTGTTTCCTAACACTTTAACACTAAGTTGTTAAGATTACATAAAGATCTAATAAAAAAAACTTCGCGTTTTCTTCGCTTTCTTCGCGGTGATTGAGTCGAGGCCTGAACGTTTACTTCGAGCTTTCGAGTTGTTCGATGCGGGCTTTTAGATCTTTGAGTTGTTTGACGTAGGGTCCTATATTACGTAGCAGGACACTGTTGCGGTTGTGTTGACCGAGGGGCTGAACGGGAACACCACCATATTTTCCGGGAGGAAGAGATTTGGAGACACCACTTTTCCCTGTAATAATGACTCCATCTTGTAGTTCGAGGTGGCCGTCGATTCCACATTGACCTGCGATGATCACACGATTGCCTGTGCGTGATGATCCCGCGACTGCTGATTGGCCGCAGATGATGTTGTCTTCACCGATTTGAACGTTATGTCCAATGACGACCATATTGTCCAATTTGGTTCCCCGTCCTAAACGGGTGGTGGCAAATCGTGCACGGTCGACGGTACAGTTTGAGCCGATCTCCACGTCATCTTCAATCGAAACGTTGCCAAAATGCTCAAGATGTGTATGTTTCCCCTGATCGTCTGTGGAATAGCCAAATCCCCCAAAGCCGATAACAACTCCTGGTTGGATGACGACGTGATCGCCAATGTTGGTATACTCGTTAATCGTGACATTGGGGTGGATGATACTGTCTTTCCCAATTTTTGTTTTGGAACCGATATAGCTGCCTGCACCGATGTACGTGTTGTCTCCAATAACGACATCAGCATCGATGACTGCATGGGGGCCAATGAGGACATTGTTACCCATCTTGCTGGATTCATGGATCACAGCTGTTGGATGTATTCCTTGAAATGCACTTAGTTTCGGGGTGTCGCCCCTAAATGTTTCCACGATCATTTGGAAGGCTCTAGCGGGGTCTTTATTGATGAGGTAGTTTTTTCCTTCCGTTTGCGGGGCAGAAGGAGCGACAAAAATTGCACCCGCATGTGACTGCCGCATGGCATTCACATAACGGGTTTTTGTATAGCGAGGGTTTGAGAGAAAGGAAACATCTCCCACGCCCGCGGAGTCCAGCTCGGCAAAACCAGTGATTTTGTAATCACGATCTCCAACAATCTCGGATTCCGTGATTTTGGCTATTTCTGCAAGCGTGAACGTTGGATTTTCCTTCATCATGACCTCATCTATGCAACTATTTTGTCTCTTCAGGTTTGAATGTCGCGTCCATTACCTTAACAATATCTGCTGAAACATCTAAAGTATCTTTGTAGTAAAAAGCGCCTTCTTCGTTAAGGATAATATCTAGGCTCTTATCCTTTGCGACTGTTTTAGAAGCTTCATTTATTGTCTCAGAGATCTTTTGAATGATCTTGAAGTTTGCTTGATTCAAGATCTGATAGTATTGCTGCTGATGCTGAGATAACTCTTGGTTTAGATTGCGAAATTTGTGCTTCATTTCTGCTTCAGCTTCTGGTGAAAGTGTATCCAGGTAGTCGGGATCATCGAATTTTGTTGAAATGTCTGAAAGAGACTTTTCTTTCTCTCCAAGAACATCTTCCATTTGTTTTTTCATAGACTCAAAATTGGCTTGCTCTTGCTTGCCAAGCTTGGACTGCTCGACACATTTCTTAAAGTCGACAAATCCAATATTTGCGGTTTGTGCTTCTAGCTCTTTTGGTGCTGCAGAACAAAATAGAAGGACTGCGGCGCAGGCATAAAAAGCCTTTCGAAGGATATTCATGATAATTTCTCCTTAATTCTAGCGTGTTTAAAACTTTCCTCCAACAGTGATGAAGAATCTTTTCACATCATTGCTGTCGTTTGGGTTCAAAGGATACCCCATCCCTACTGTTAATGGCGGGCCATTTTCAAAAACTTGGAACCGGCAACCATATCCGGCGGAGTAGTACATTTTTCCAAAGCACCATTTCCTCTTGGTCAGACTTCCCGCATCGGCAAAAACAAACGCATCAAAACGGGAAAAAATAGGCTTGGAGTATTCAAGGGAGTAGATTTGCATCGAAATACCTCCTCGTGGGTTTTCATCGTCGTCATCGAATTTGGGACCTATACGATAAGAGCGGTACCCTCTAAGGGTGTTGTCACCTCCAAGGAATAGACGTTCGTCAATAGGTAAATCTTTGAAATTGGTTTTTCCGAGAGGCTGGATGAATCGGAAATCACCTCGGACTTTGATGACACCCTTTCCACAAACATCAAAATAGTAACTATTCAAGTACCCTACGGATAGGAAAGCGTGGTCGCCGCCGAGGCCTGCGATTTCCCCTTCAACCCGTGACTTCAACCCACAGGTTGGGATGAGAGGGTGATCGGTGGAGTCGTAGTTCCAAGAGAGGCCCAAAGCAGAAGTCAAGCCCGCATTGCCTGCTTCTTCTTTTAGCTTTTCTCCGGCGTCACTAGAGACGTTTATTTCCGTTTTGCGCAAACGATAGTGAGTGCCAACGCGAAGAAAAGCGTTGCATTCGTGGGTCGCATGAAGTGTTAGCCCATACGCTTTGATTTCATAATCATCAGAGATATACTCGTTATTGGTTCTGTCGATGTCAAAACCTACACTCCAAGGAGTGTCCAGGAAATAGGGTTTTGTCCAAGATAGTATATAGCTACTACTTTTTCTCCCTAAGGAGAAGGTAATATGTGCATATTCGCCACCACCTCGTAGTGCACGCATCCCATCCCTCCAAAAGCAGCCCAGGCCTTTGTAGTTGAAGTTCCGCTCAGTGAGGTTGATGCCCCCGAAAATATTTTCGACAGTACTAAAGCCGCAAAATGCTCCCATATGCCCTGTGTTGGTCTCTTCAACTTCAATGATGACATCGCGATAGTTGTGGGGTAGTATGGAATCTCCTTCAGATTTTACGGCATAAACATTTACATGTTTAAAATAACCGATGTTCACCAAACGTCGTTCTGTCCATTGTAGCTTTTCGAGGTTAAAGACTTCACCGGGGATGAGCAGGGTTTCGTGAAGGATAACTTTCGTTTGTGTCGAGCAGTTTCCCAGCACTTTCACCATACCAACAAAGTATTGATCACCCTCATCGATGGTAATATCTACATCATAAATATATGAGTCTTCGCGAAGTTTCGGTTCGTAGTTGACGATCGCTTCAATGTAACCACACTTACCATAATAATTCGTCAAAATACGCATGTTGTCATGGATTTGATCCGGAGAAAATGGCGCACCCTGACATATCGTCAGGCGTTTGCGCAGTTGTTCGTCACTATAGATCTGGTTTCCATTGAGGGTTATATCTCCAAAGCGGTAGCATTGCCCTTTTGTTGCTTTGAAGTAGAGATTAATTCGATCTTTCTGAGGGGCTTCGCAGACGGTGAGATCAACTTTTGCATCAGCATAGCCGAGGTTTTGTAGATAGTTGAGAACGATCAGTTTGTCATGTTGAATCATGTCCTCATTATACGTTCCCTCACCAGTAATCCAACTCAAGAAGAAGTTGTACTTCTTCGTAACCATCATATCTAAAAGATCATTTTGCTCACATTTAGTAAAGTTGGTGAAGCAAATATTCTTGATTTTTCCGGCACGCCCTTCATCAACTCTGATAGTGATGTCGACCTCATTTGTGAATTCGTCGAAGCATGCATCATAATCAAGCTGTGCTTCGAAAAAACCTTGCTTTACGTAGTATCCCTTGACCTGGTTGAAGGCACTATTGAACTTTTGCCGACTAAATACAGACCCTCGAGATATTCCTAGCTCAGATTGCAGCTTGCTTCTGTTGATTCTTTCGTTCCCTTCCCAACAAATGCTACGGATAACAGGGTTGGGCCAAATTTTTAAGGTCACAAATATTTTATCTTGGATGGACTCAACATGCGGTTCGATACGGTCATAGTCCTGCACTAACATTTTTAGGTCACTGTCGAAATCTGTCTGTGAGAAAATATTTCCCTCTCGTGTTTTCAATCTCGACCTAATGGTGCGAATGATAAATTCCGATGATTCGGGAGATTCCGTAGCTATCGTAATATCCAGCTTTTCGATGATCTGATTGTCGAATTGAGTTGCATAGCCAGACAAGGAACAAATGGGGAAAAATATCCCAAGCAACATAATTATAAGATGTGGAGACTTCTTTAATAATTTATACATAACTTTCCTCCATTGCTCGAAAAAAGGATTTATCATAGGGCACAGAAGGGAAAACACGCAAGAGAAAAAGAAGAGGAGAGAATGTTAAATTGATGACCTAATAACGAAAGATGTGGTATTCTCAGCCCATGATGAAGTACCCCCAACACCTATTACAATTGATCGAAAACCTGAAGCGACTGCCAGGCGTCGGCAACAAAAGTGCCGAACGCTTTGCTTTTCAGATACTAGAATGGAAGCACGAACACTTACTTGAGCTTGCCAACGTGTTGAAAAACATTCCTTTTAAACTGAAAACCTGTGAAGAGTGTGGCTGCTTGGTTGGAGAGGAAAAGTGTCAATTTTGCGACTCTTCACGCGACCATACCGCAGAGATATGCGTCATAGCCACAGCTAAAGATGCCTTCGCTATCGAAGCAACCCATGAGTATAAAGGGCTTTACCATGCCTTAGGGGGCGTGCTTTCCCCACTCGACGGTAAAGGACCGGAACACCTTAATTTTCAAAAGCTCAAGGATCGAATCATCAACAGGAACATCCAAGAGGTGATCATTGCCTTAGATTCTACCCTTGAAGGCGATGCAACAGCACTATACATAAAAAAAGAGATTGCTGACCTCCCCATCAACATCTCTCGCCTTGCCTTTGGATTGCCCATGGGAAGCTCCCTCGATTACGTCGATGGCGGAACCCTATCCAAAGCCCTCGCCGGGAGGGGAACCTTCTGAAAGGGGAGGATAAAGCCTGGAGAGGGGTTGAAACACAGAGACACAGAGAATAAAGAGAAATATAATTTAATTTTATTCTCTTTTTTCTCTGCGTCTCTGTTTCTCTGCGTTTCAACCCCTCTCCTCTCTTTACTCTCTTGCTTCTCTTGCTTCTTTCTCTCTAATATGTTATAGTATCTTATTGTGAATTGTTGGAGAAATCACTTATGTCAAAGGATTTGCGAGCAAGAATCACCGGTATGGGGTCCTATCTCCCAGAGCGTGTCCTATCGAATCAAGACCTTGAAAAAATTATCGACACCTCGGATGAATGGATTACAACGCGAACCGGAATGAAGGAAAGGCGCATCGCCGCAGAAGATGAGTTTTCCTCGGATTTGGCGGCTAAGGCCAGTAAAAAAGCTCTGGTTGACGCTAGGATTGATCCTAAGGAGATCGATTTCATTTTGGTTGCAACATCAACGTCGGATCATATTATTCCGAGTACCGCTGCCTTGGTCCAAGCTAAGATAGGTGCTACAAATGCTGCCGCAATGGATATACAAGCCGCTTGTACTGGCTATCTTTATGGGTTGTCAGTGGCCAAAGCCTATGTTGAGTCGGGTATCTATCAGAATGTCCTGCTTATTGGCGCTGAGAAGATGTCTGCATTTGTGGATTACCAGGATAGGAATACCTGTATTCTTTTTGGAGATGGGGCTTCGGCGGCAGTAGTTAGCTCAAAAGGAGAAGGTTTTGCTGTTGATAGTATCTGCCTAGGCGCAGATGGAGAGCTCGCCGAGTTAATCATCGTTCCCGGTGGGGGATCTCGCAATCCTACTTCAATAGATACAGTCAGCAAACGCCAGCATTACTTTAAAATGGCGGGGAGAGAAACATTTAAACATGCGGTGCGGCGAATGACTTCTGCAGCTAAGGAATGTTTGGAGAAGGCCGGACTAAAGGAAGAACAGATTTCGTGGTTGATACCTCATCAGGCAAATCTACGCATTATTTATGCGATGGCCAAGAATTTCCAGATCCCCGCTGAAAAAGTTGGAATAACCATACACAAGTATGGGAACACCTCTGCCTCGAGTTTGGCGATCACTCTCGACGAGTTAACAAGAGAACAAACGATCAACCCTGGTGAACATTTGCTGCTCGTTGCTTTTGGTGCAGGGTTGACATGGGGCGCTTCTGTGCTAACCAAGATAGAAGGAGACAAATGAAGAAAGCGTTTTTGTTTCCTGGGCAAGGAGCTCAATACCCTGGAATGGGTAAAGACTTTGTTGAAGAGTTTCCTACAGCGAGGAGGGTTCTTGAGGAAGCAGATGATATTCTTGGCCGCAAGCTCTCGGAGATTATCCTTTCAGGACCAGTGAATATTTTGACAGAAACACGAAACAGTCAGACTGGAATTTTCGTGGTTTCCATCGCCATTCTTCGAGTTGTTCAAGAGTTATTCCCCGAGTTGACTCCAGGCATTTGTGCGGGTCTGAGTTTAGGGGAGTATACGGCAGCGACGACTGCGGGATATCTCACCTTTGAGCACTGCCTTCCTCTCGTGCAATATCGCGCTGACTACATGAATGATGCGTGCGAAACAAATAAAGGGACGATGACTGTAGTTCTTGGACTTGATGCTAATATCGTTGAAGATGTTGTTTCAGAGGTAAATATGCCTAACGACTTATGGACAGCGAATTTCAACTGTCCAGGACAGGTGGTGATATCGGGAACTCTTAAAGGTGTTGAAGCTGGGGCCGTGATGTTAAAAGAAAAGGGAGCCAAACGTGTTCTTCCTTTACAAGTCCACGGTGCTTTCCATAGTGGACTTATGCAACAGGCAAAAGAACGATTGGCAGAGCATATCCAACAAGTTCCTATGGGTAACCATTCTGCCGATCTTGTTATGAACGTTACCGGGACCATTGTAAAAGGTGAATCGGAAATTCGAAATCTCTTAATTGAGCAGGTCACAAACCCGGTACGCTGGGAGAACGGAATCCGGCAAATGGAAAAAAATGGGGTTGAATTGTATATTGAAATGGGGCCAGGGAAAACGTTGGCCGGTTTCAATAAGCGGATAGGAGTTCATGCACCAACCGTAAGCATAGAAAACGTGGAAGATTTAAAAAACCTGGAAAACATCTTGAAATCATTGTAGGTGATAGAAAATGCAAAAACTACTGCAAGATCAAACAGCGATTGTAACTGGAGGAACCGCAGGAATTGGGAAAGCCATAGCGATAAAATTTGCCGAACATGGTGCTCGTGTTGCTATTTTCGGAACCAATGTCGAGCGCGGCAACCAGGTTGTGGAAGAGATCAGCAAACTCACCGGCGAACCAAATGGGGCGATCTTTTTTCAGGTCGATGTCGCAAATAACGGGGCAATTTCCGAGGCTATCGAAAAAGTTCTCAAGGAATTTGATAAAGTGGATATCCTAGTGAATAACGCCGGAATCACTAGAGATAAGTTGCTTATAAAGATGAGCGAGAGCGATTGGGACGATGTAATGGCCATAAATGCAAAATCGTGTTACAATACCTGTCATGCTCTTGTTCGTCAGATGATGAAAGCCAGACGCGGTAAGATCGTTAACATGAGCTCTGTCGTTGGGTTGACAGGGAATACCGGCCAGACAAACTATGCTGCCTCAAAAGCGGCGATCATCGGATTTACCAAAGCTTTGGCGAAAGAGCTCGCAGGAAGAAATATTTGTGTGAATTGCATCGCACCAGGATTTGTGGAAACAGCTATGACGGAAGAAATGAGCCAAGAGCAGAAGAACAAAACCCTTTCCCAGATACCCGTAGGACGCATGGGAACAACTGAAGATATAGCGAATGCTGCACTCTTTTTAGCAAGTGATCTGTCTGCTTACATTACAGGTCATGTTATAAGAGTGGACGGGGGAATGGCAATTTAAGGGCTCGTGCAAAAATAAGTTGTGCGTTTCTGGTGACTCAGCGCTTCAGATGCGTGGCGCAAATTCGCAGGTAAACTTATTAGTTTGCAAGAATTTGCAACAAAGCAAATGAAGATGATGTGTTAGCAGAAATGCGGAAGTTATTTCTGCACGAGCCCTAAGGAGGCTAGAAGAAATAACCTTTACATTTAGGCTGTTATAGCTCTTCAGTTGCGAGGCGCAAATCTGCAGTCAACTTATTAGTTTCCAAAGATTTGCAACAAAGCAAGTGAA
>JAAKFP010000054.1 GCA_011065005.1 Chlamydiota bacterium
AGCCATTTGTTCATCTTGATCTTTCAGTTTTTTATAAAACTCTGCAATAGAATTTGCTTCAAAACACTCTTGCGGTAAAAATGGGTGTAACTCAATCTCATCTAACTCCAGCTCGTATCCACTCTCCCTCACCAGAATGAGGAGTTTCCGCATGACATCCATACAATTTAAATCTTCTCTTGGGTCGGGTTCTGTAAATCCGAGTTTTTGAGCCTGAGCAACGACTTCGCTAAAAGGTATCTTCCCGTCAAAATTGTTAAAAAGATAACTCAGCGTCCCAGAGAGTACACCCTCGATCTCTAGTATGCTATCTCCACTTCGCAGAAGGTCTCTAATGGTGCTAATGATGGGAAGCCCCGCGCCCACATTCGTTTCATAGAGGAAATTTACCCCTAGTCTTCTGGCGAGTTTTCGTAACTGTGTATACTTTTCATAAGGGCCAGAGTTCGCTTTTTTGTTGGGAGTAACGACCGAAACATTCGCCTCGAGAACATCAGCATAGCATTCCGCAACTTCTCCACTCGCTGTACAATCGACAAAGACACTATTGCTGAGATTGATTTCTTTTATAGAATCTACAAAAACCTTAGCATGCATAGGCTTTTCTGAAGCCTGCAAACGTTGCTTCCACTCATTCAACGGTATCCCTTTCGGAAAAAATAACATTTTCTTGCTGTCAGCTATTCCAGAAACGCGAATGTCCAGACTATATTCTTCTAAGAGATGCTGGCACTGCTTTTGGATCAAAGAAAGTAACGTACCTCCAATAAGGCCGACACCAACAATGAAAAGATGCAGAGTCTTATAGTGGGAGAGGAAGAACGCATCGTGAATAACGTTGAGCGCCTTAGCCTCCTCTTGTTGCTCTACCACACAGGTGATATTTAGCTCGGAAGAACCTTGAGCGATAGCACAAACGTTAACACCATTTTGTCCTAAAGCACTAAAAAGCTTACCTGCAACGCCGGGGGTGCGGTGCATATTCTCTCCAACAACAGCAATAATGGAAAGGTGTCTTTCGATGAGAATCGTGTCTATGAGGTTGGATTGAATCTCAAGAGAAAACTCCTCTTCTATGGCTGTTTTGGCTTCATCACTCCGCCCGGGTTGTACGGCAAAACAGATCGAATGCTCAGAAGAACATTGGGAGATCATGATCACGCTAATATTCTTTCTAGCAATTGCTCCAAAGAGCCGCGTGGCAATGCCAGCAACGCCCACCATTCCACTCCCCTCTACCCTCAAGAGGTCAATATTGTCGATAGAACTTAACCCTCGAATGATGCAGCCATCATGCTCGACACTTTTGACAATAAAAGTACCTTCCCCTTCAGGCCTAAAGGTATTTTTGATCCGAATAGGAATTTCGTGTGTAAGCGCTGGAATAACCATGGGAGGATGAACCACTTTCGCTCCAAAGTGAGACATCTCCATCACTTCACTATAAGACATTTCAGGGATAGGAAACGCCTGCTCCACTTTGCGGGGATCAGCAGTCATAACACCATCGACATCGGTCCAGATCTCGAGAACCTCAGCTTTCACTGCTACGGCTACGAGTGATGCTGTGAAATCGGACCCCCCACGACCAAGAGTGGTCGTCTGCCCATCTTCTGTCGACCCAATAAATCCTGTAAAAATAGGAATGGTATCGGGGTTTTCTGCAATGTACGATTGAATGTTCTCAAAAGTCACCTTTTCGTTGACAATAGCAGATCCGTAGTTGTCGTCTGTCCTGATGAGGGATCGAGCATCAACATAGAGAGCCCCCGGAATAAATTCGGCCAAAATCCGTGCTGAAAGGCGTTCCCCAAAACTCAGAATGAAATCTAACGTGCGAGGTGTCAATTCACTAACTAAAAGGACCCCCTGGAGTGTTTCTCCAAGCTCACGGAATTCCTCTTCGATTTTCTTTTCGATTCCTTTGAGTACTTTTCCCTTGAACAACGATTGAGAAAGCTCTAGGTGTCTCTTCTTAAGAGAGACAAACTCTTCCTCATAGGAGTGGTCTCGCAGTGCGGCAGTCCTGCCGAGGGAAACCAAAGAATCGGTGACCCCCTTCAAGGCCGAAACGACTATGGCAACTTTTTCGCCTTTCTGTTTAGATTGCAGAATAATTTCCGCAACCTGTCGAATCTCCTCAGCACCCTGAACAGATGAACCACCAAATTTGAGTACTTTCATACGTAAACCCTATTTTACTGCATTATGTAAATAAAAGGTTTTTTTTACAGGGTGAAAATAGTCGGAGATTGCTGAATGAGAGATATGTTGTTGAATATTAATCACAGAGGCGCAGAGACGCAGAGAAAAAAGAGAGTTAACCTCTCTTTTTTCTCTGTGTCTCTGCGCCTCTGTGATGCCCCCCCCAAGCTCACTACTTGGTGGTCCGTCTGCGTCTTCGTGGTTTGCTAGGTTCGGCAACGCCTTCTATGGCCTCACTCTCCTGCCAGTAATGGATACGAGAGCAATGTTCACAGAAAACGAGACGCTCCCCTTTTCTTACGAGGTTCTCGTGTTGTGCTGTCAGCACAATATGACATCCACTGCAGCAGCGGTTCTCAATGGAGACAACGACTCGATCTTTTTTGTTTTTCAAGAGCGTTTCATAGATATGGAATACTTCAGGATCAGCCTTTCCTACTAAAGCATCTCGCTGTGATTTGATTCCTTGCCCTTCTTTATTGATTCGAGCAATACTCTCTTTGATCTCCACTTCCAGGGCCTTGCTGCTTTCACTGGTCGACTCGAGACTCTCATTCAAGCTTTTCAAGATATCTCCTTCTGCTGCCACCTTATCATAAAGATCACTCAATCTTTGTTCTTTAGTGGCCCGTTCTCTTCCTGCTTGCGAGATTTCGTGGCTAAGAGCGTTAAACTCCTCAACCTTTTTGACCTGATTCTGCTGACTTTCGAGCTTCTTAATCTTATCAACAATATCCTTTAGTTCGCCTTCGTAAATGCGAATATTTTTTTTCAACTCGATGATCTCTCCGTCCTTAATCATCGATTTTTGTTGGAGATCATTCTTGATAGAGTTAATGTTGTTCAGCTCCTTTTGACGCTCTCTTTTTAGGCGCATCAATTGGATCATCTGCATATCAAACTCTTGAATGGGTAAAATGTCTTTTAGTAACTCGTGCATGCTTTTCCTTTATGTTCCTGCTGAGAAAAAACTAAATATGATCTATATAGATTAGCTCTTTTTAGGATAATTCTCAATAAAAAAACGGTGCCTAGCCTATTTTTTATTGACAGGGATTCCTGGAGGTGCCAAAAATTGGGTCATGACTAGTAAATTCACCCTCGCAACAAAACTTTTAACGTCCTATCAGGGTACCGTTGCCGATCCTAACAAAGCTCGCCGCTGTTTTATTGGATTTGACGGATTTACCGATGAAATCATTGATGCCGTCGAAACGCGAAAGAGCATAGAGGAATACCAGCCCATGACAAAAATGTCCCAATTTGGGGACCGTGTCTTGGAGTTTTCTGGAAAAAGTTGCAATATCGAGCTTGTTGTTCGTGAGAAAAAAATCGGCGGAAATGCTCCCATATTAACCAATGCCTTACTGGAGGGTGGGCATCGCATCACTTTTGCAGGAGCAATCGGCAGTACTGATAAAATTGAGCCCCTTTTCCAGGAGATGGCGTCCCGCTGTGATAAGGTGATTCCACTTTGTCCAAGTGGTCATTCCGATGCAATCGAATTTCAAGACGGAAAAGTCATTTTAGGCAAGCACGCCGCTCTTATTGACATCAACTATTCCAAACTTCTGGAGCACATTGATAAAGAAACCCTAACAAAACACCTCGATGGGGCCGACCTCTTTGTAAGTGCCAATTGGACTATGCTCCCCTTGATGACCGAAATATGGGAACAGATCTTGAGTGATGTACTCCCTGCATTTTCGAAGCGGCCACAAAACCGACCTCGCTGGTTGTTTGTTGATTTAGCTGATCCCGCGAAACGTACAGACGAAGACATTGCCAGAGGTCTCAAAGCTTTGAAACAGCTGGGATTGGAATACCAAGTGATCCTCGGCTTAAACGAGGCTGAAGCATTGCGCATTGCTAAAGTCCTAGGATCCACTTTATCCAGCGGGGAGATCGAGCAAACCGAGGCATTGGCTGCAGATATCCATCGAAGATCGGGATTGTATCAGATCGTAATCCACACCGTACATTATGCTATCGGCGTAAATGCCCAGGAAACTGCTAGGGTACCGGGACCCTACACCCCAACGCCCGTACTGACCACAGGTGCTGGGGACAATTTCAATGCTGGTTTCTGTAATGGATTGCTCTATGATCTTTCTCTTGAGGAAAATTTATTGTCTGGAGTGCATACTTCCGGTTACTATGTTCGCAAAGGCCGCAGCCCCACAATTCCAGAGCTAGCGTCCTTCCTAGAAAAACAAGGTGAAGAGTAAGGAGAATATCATGTCACGAGTTGAAAATTACATTGAAAAGCATCCATCCGGTAAGAGGAACCCCGCAGCGCTTGCTTATCTTGCAGCATTGGACCATATCGAAACCGTTGCACCGAACGTAACAGAAGGTATCCTCAACGAACTACGAGATCAGCGCTCTCACCTCAAGCTCATCGCCTCTGAAAATTTTTCCTCCTTAGCTGTTCAACTTGCAATGGGAAACCTTTTAACCGATAAATACGCTGAAGGATATCCCTACCATAGATTTTATGCAGGATGCGAAAATGTTGATGCTATTGAGCAAGACGCACAGGATAGACTCCAAAAAATCTACGGAGCAGATTGCGCCTACGTTCAGCCTCACTCCGGCTCTGACGCTAACCTGGTGGCATTTTGGTCCATTTTGGTCCAACGCATTCAAAATGCAGAAGTAGAAAAACTCGGCAAGAAAAGCCTCGACGAGCTAACCCCCGAGGAGTACGAACGGATCAGAAAGTTGATGATGAATCAAAAGATGTTGGGCATGTCCCTAAACTCTGGAGGTCACCTCACCCATGGATACATCCACAACGTTTCCTCGAAAATGATGCAAGCTGTAGCGTATGATGTCGATCCAGAGACAGAACTCCTTGACTACAGCGAACTCGCCAAGCAAGCCAAACGAGAAAAACCCACGATCCTTTTAGCGGGATATTCTGCATACCCCCGCAAGGTCAACTTCGCAAAGATGCGAGAAATTGCTGACAGCGTTGGAGCTGTTCTGTTGGTCGATATGGCACACTTCTCCGGACTAGTCGCCGGCAAAGTCTTTACCGGTGAATACGATCCGGTCCCCTATTCCCACATAGTCACTTCCACAACCCATAAAACTTTGCGAGGCCCCCGTGGAGGATTTGTCTTGTGTACAGAAGAATTCAGGGAAGTTGTCAACAAAGGCTGTCCTCTCGTTTTGGGCGGCCCATTGCCTCACGTTATTGCTGCCAAATCAGTAGCCTTCCAAGAGGTTGAAACCCCCGAATTCCAACAATACTCACAAAAAGTTGTCGATAATGCCCATGCTATGGCCATTCACCTGCAAGAGAAAGGCGCCCGCCTGGTTACAGGGGGAACAGAAAACCATCTCGTCATCGTCGACCTCACCTCTTTCGGTCTTACAGGCAGACACGCCGAAATCGCTCTCTGTAAAGCGGGAATCACTGTCAACCGCAATGCGATCCCCTTTGACAAAAATGGCCCTTGGTATACCACAGGTGTCCGCCTGGGCACTCCTGCGATGACAACCCTTGGAATGAACGCTGAAGATATGAAGGAAATTGCGGATATCATCGTTGATGTGCTCAAAAATACTAAACCCTCAATTGTTGCCAAGACCGGGAAGCCCAGCAAAGCCAGAAGCGAAACAGATCCCGCCGTCCTTACAAAGTCTAAAGCCAGAGTGGCTGAGCTACTGAGCCGCTACCCCCTTTATCCTGAAATCGAACTCGAAAAAGAGCGGGCATTGTTGCAGTAATCACCACTGACTCCGCCAACATTCTACCTCTTTTGAACGCTTACGTTTGAACACTTACACGTTTTTCCTTGAAAAAAGGAGCGAAAAGAAAGATAATTGAGGGAATTGTAAAACTAAAGGAGAAATTCATGCCAAAACCTACGAATAAAGAAGAACCCCCTTTCGTTAAAGTTGAAGACCTCATAGATGCTACCCTTCTCAAAGCACGACGTCTCTTCATCTCAAATCAAGTCGACAACAGGACAGCTTCTGAAGTCATTCGCAAATTGTGGTATCTCGAGATCATAGATCCCGGAAAACCAATCCTCTTCGTTATCAACAGCCCAGGCGGCTCGGTTGATGATGGATTTGCAATTTGGGACCAAATCCAGATGATCTCCTCTCCAGTGTCGACTCTCATCACTGGGCTGGCAGCCTCTATGGGTTCCGTGTTAAGCCTTTGTGCTGATAAGGGAAAACGTTTCGCCTCTCCGCAATCACGGATCATGATCCATCAGCCAATGATTGGAGGTGTCATCCAAGGACAAGCTACAGATCTTGACATCCAAGCGAAAGAAATGCTCAAGACTCGAAAAAAACTTGTCCAAATATACATGAATGCGACCGGAAAAGATTACGAAGCCATTGACAGAGCCATCGATAGAGACACCTGGATGACTGCTACGGAAGCGCAGGAGTTTGGCCTGATCGATGAAATAGTCAATTCCTTCGAGGAAATTCCAGTATAATAATTTCACATGCCTTTAACTCGACTTTGCAAAATTTTTGGACGAAGATGCACAGAGAGACAAAACTCAGCGTAATGAATTTCGAAGGATGGGTGTTTTTACCCTTCCTGAGAAATTCATTTAGCTGGGTGAAGTCTCTCTTTGCATCTTCGTCCAAAAATTTTGCAAAGTCGAGTTTAACTCCGTTTTCAAAATACTCTGGCTGTGGAAATGACTTTATCCTGATCGACAATCGAGATAAGATATTCCCTATCGATAACGAAAAACTCATTCAGAAGTGTTGTAACAGGCGTTTTGGTGTGGGAGCGGATGGCATCATTCTACTCGAAAATTCGAAAAATGCAGATTTCCGGATGCGCGTTTTCAATGCAGATGGCACCGAGGCTGAAATGTGCGGAAATGGCCTCCGTTGCCTAGGACAATACCTCAAAGAATTGAACATCCCTGGGGATAGCTTCCACATAGAAGTCACCCATAAAATTTATTCCATAAAGGTCGATCCGAGTTATGTCAACGTGTCCCTAATTCCCCCAACCGAAATAAAATGGAACGTAAAAGTTCCTCTTGAAGAAAAAATCGTTACCTTAGACTTCCTAAACACCGGTGTCCCCCATGCCGTGATCTTCACAGAGAATCTTGAAAACATTAAACTCGCCTCTCTGGGACCGAAAATCCGTAACCATCCCCTCTTTGCCTCCCGAGGAACAAACGTAAATTTTGCTTCTTTGGCAGCAGATGGTTCAGTTCATGTGAGAACATATGAAAGAGGCGTAGAACAGGAAACTCTCGCCTGTGGCACCGGAGCCGCGGCAGTAGCCATTGCTGCCGCGATAAAGTACCAGCTCAAAAGCCCAATTACAGTAAATACTCGTTCTGGTGAGCCATTAGAATTTCACCTTACAATACACAATGGAAAGATATCCGACCTAACGATGAAAGGGCCGGCAACATGGATTTTTCGTGGAAGAATTAAATTTAGTTGAAACCAACCTCTTATTCCTTTAAAATGTGGATCTATAAAATAAGGAAAGACATATGCCTGCAAAGACCAAAAAAACTTACAAAGAAGCTCAAAACCCTTTACTCCTCCGCGCCCATAGACTTATGGAAGCGTTTGCCAAGTCTAATGACGAACGGGATTTCTACCTCGACCGCATAGAAGGGTTTATTATCTACGTAGACCTAGACAAGTCCGAGGAGGAGCTCGCCACTTTAGGAAAAGAATTAGAGGAAAACCCCGATCGCTACTGCATGATTCCGAAGCTAACCTTCTATGAAACCAAGAAAATTATGGAAGGTTTTGTGAATGATAAGGTCTACGACATCGACACGAAAGAAAAACTGATAGATATCATCCAATCCAAAGAAGCTCGCGATAATTTTTTGGAATTCATCTATGACCACCATTCAGAATTAGAAAAATGGCAACAGTATTATCAAGAAAGATCACGAATACGTATCATCGAATGGCTCCGCAACCATCATTTTCATTTTGTCTTTGAAGAAGACCTTGACCTGACCACAAGTGTTGTCGAAAAATTAAAACATCATCTTTTCGATAAAAAAGTCAAAAAGGACGTGGACGTTGCCAGAAAAGCTCTTACAATAAAAGCAAAAACCTACTACTCCAACGAAGCTCTAAACCCTCGCCCAAAACGGGGACGCCCCCCAAAACAAGCACAAAAAATAGAAATGTCACATCAAATCACTACCGACATCTACAACACAGTGCCACCAAAAGTTCTTCCATTTCTCTTCACGCCCGAAATTAGCAGCGCCCTAGATGTAACCTTTTCCACCCGTTTTGAAACGGGTGAAGAGCTACTCGCACATAGAAAACAGGTACCGGAATCTCCAGAGTTAGAAGAAAGCTTAACAAGTATCAACCAGAAACTGGCAACATTACGACAATTATCCAGCCATTGGGTGGAAAAAGATGCCAAAAAAGTGCTCCCTTCTGAAGGAATGATACCCAAGACCGAAAAAGCGATACCCCAGTTTGAAAAAGAAGAAGAACTGCTCTTTGACAAACTTAAAGAGCGGAAACAAACCGTGAAAAAGAAACCTGCAACAGCGGCTAGACCCAAGAAAATGAAACCCATCACAAAAAAAGAAGTTCACAAACTGACATTAGAAGAAGAGAAAGTAAAGAAACAAAAAAAAGCCCCCGTTAAACGTATCATTCCAAAAAAGAAACCGGCGACCAAAGCCGAAGTGAAAAAGACTCCCACAAAAGCTAAAGCCAAAACCACAAAAAAGGTCACCAAAAAGCCTGCAAAGCGTCTCATAAGAAAAATCATTCCCAAGAAACCAGTTGCAAAGCCAAAAGCCAAAATAGCTCCCCAAAAAACCACTACGAAGAAAAAAATACTACTCAAAAGAACACCCATAAAGGCCACTACAAAGGCTAAGACCAAAACAAAAAAGACCCGGTAGTCACATCCCATGCCTGTCTCAAAGGAAAAATATCTAGAGCTTCGAGAACGCATGGATAAGCTAGGCATCAAGGGAAAAGACCTCCAGGAAAAGTTTATTTTGGCTTCTGGAAGAGGAGGTCAAAAGGTTCAAAAAACCTGTTCTTGCGTGTATCTCAAACACATCCCAACGGGAATTATTGTCAAATGCCAAAAGGATCGCTCCCGTGAGATGAACCGCTTTATTGCTCGCCGCCGGCTCTGTGAACGGTTCGAAGAAAAGATTCTAAAAATACAAACGGAAAAGCAAAAGCTCATCGAAAAAATCCGAAGACAGAAGAAGCGGCGCACCCGCAAGCAAAAAGAGAAAATGCTTGAAGAAAAGCGGCAGCGTTCCGAAAAAAAAACCCTCCGTAAACCCCCTCGCATTGACGAAGATTAAATTGACAAGAATGTATACTAATAAGTAACTAGGCACAATACCGTTCATTTAAGAAATAAATGACTATTACATTTCTGCTAAGGAACCGTGCAAAAATAACTTGCACATTTCTGATATCACAGCATCTTCATCTGCTACGTTGCAAATCCTTGAAAACTAAGAAGTTGGCTGCGGATTTGCGCCTTGCAGCTGAAGCGCT
>JAAKFP010000055.1 GCA_011065005.1 Chlamydiota bacterium
CTCAGATATTCTGGCTGAAGAACAACTTCCCAGATTTCTGGCGTGATAAGAAGGAGGTAGAGAATACTGGTGGTGTTGGAACAATTCAATCAGTGAAGTTCATATTGGTTCAGCCAGGAGCGTCAGGTGAAAAGAGCGAGCAAGTAATTGATGGTGATTTCAAGATACTTCCAGGAGCTGGACAAGAGGGGAGAGAGAAGCAAGCTGGGTCTAGTAATATGAGTAAGGAAGTAGAGTGATGGGAGATTCCTTTCCTAGACGTCGGCATCATAACGAGGAGATCGAGGACGCTGCCAAGGCGTGGAATACACGAGTGGACAGGTCGGTTATTGCACCAATACCAATTGTCCAGCCGATTGTGGGGAAATGCCGTGTCTGTGGGCAGGACACAATCAGAGCGTCAGGCGATGGCTACGAATGCGGCGAACACACCCAGCCCGTTCGCTGATCCACCAGTGATGACTAAACCTAATCGTTTTGCTCTGTCTTTGAAGGTCGTACGCCGTTGGGAAGGTGGTCTAGTTGATCACCCCTCGGACCCTGGTGGAATGACGAAGTGGGGTATTTCGCTTCGCTTCCTTCGTGCTATTAAGATAGATATCAACGGCGATGGTGTAATTGATGGTCAAGACATTAGGTCCTTGACTGAGAAGCAGGTTGAAATGATCTATCACGATCATTTTTGGTCAAAGTGTTACTGCGACTTTCTACCTGCTGGTGTTGATCTTGCTGTATTCGATTGCGGAGTGAACCAAGGACCAAACCGTGCTAAGCGGTTCCTACAGAAAGCTTTGAAGGTCAAGGTTGATGGTAGAGTTGGTCCTATTACGCTCGCTGCTGTTAGTAAGGCTGATTCTAGTGACCTGTTAGGTGAGTTTATGGTTAGACGAGCTATACATTATTCTAGTCTAGTAAACATGACCATATTTGGTCTAGGTTGGTTTAGGAGGATCTTTGATATTTACCGTCACGCATTGGCTGTATTAGACACTATAGGTGATTATTTAAGGAGAAATGGTAAATGACTGATAAACACATGACAGTAACTTCCCTTGGGGAAGTCTATGGCCGCAGTCCTGGTATGATAGCTCTACCAGATAAACACATGACAGCAACTGAAGTAAAATTCAGGCAGGATGAAGCGCTCAAGCGTTTCCCAGCTCCCAATTTTAGTGGTGCAATCAATGCTCTTGCTAGAACAATACGACGAGAAGCTCTTCGTAGTGCACTTCAGGGTTCACATGAAGATCGTATGCGATATTGTCTTGAGAGAGCAACGGCGAAGCCAATGACTGATCTTGCATGTTATGGCACAGCTGTGTATGATCCAAATAAGATGAGTGAATTGGCTATCAGGTGGTTTGATCGTCTAGAACGTCTAGCAGATCGTTGGGTGAGAGTATAATGAAGACTAAGAAGGATTATTTGAATGATCCTGATGAGACTGAAGGAAGAAAATTATATCGCTCCCGTGCCAATGCACTTGCCAGAGCACAGGTTAGTTTAGCCCAACGTAAAGTCTCTCTATGTATCTCTCGGTCTGATGATGATCCCTCTTAAACCCAAAAACGTGTACTGGGAAGAGATTGTTTTCTGGATCTTATATGTACTTGCTATACCACCGTGGCTAATTGCGGGTGCACTAGGACATTAAGATGGATCTGAGTATCAAGGTTGCAGAGATATTTCGACCTCTCCTGGCTCCGTCGCGATACAAAGGTGCACACGGTGGACGAGGGTCAGGTAAGAGTCATTTCTTCGCAGGAACTGCAGTCGCTCTCTGTATACAATCCCCTGGGTCTCGCATCGTCTGTGCACGAGAGGTTCAGCGGTCATTACGAGACAGTGTGAAGTTGTTGATTGAGGATAAGGTCAGAGAATACAAGGTCGAGGAGCAATTCAAGATCATGTATGATCATGTCCGTACTCCTGGAGGAGGTCTGATCGTCTTTCAGGGGCTGCAAGATCATACAGCAGAGAGTATTAAATCTCTTGAGGGTTTTGACGTTGCATACTTGGAAGAGGCCCACACGATCACCAAGAGATCACTCGAGCTACTCCGTCCTACGATCCGGAAGCCTGGATCTCAGATTTGGGCATCATGGAACCCGAGACTTGCGACCGATCCTATTGATGAATTATTGAGAGGAGAGAAACCTCCACCCAGTTCGGCCGTTGTTGAGTCGAATTGGCGAGACAATCCTTGGTTCCCCCCAGAACTAGAGGAGGAGCGATCCTACGACGAGATAGTCAATCCAGTTCGTTATGCTCATATTTGGGAGGGTGAGTATGAACCACAAGTAGTTGGTGCACTCTGGAACCGAGAGATGATCATAGCAGGGAGAATGGATGCACCTCCTCCGCTCAAGAGAATCGTAATTGGTCTTGATCCTCCTACATCGTCTGAAGATGATGCAAACGAGGCAGGGATCGTTGCTGTAGGTCTAGGAGAGGACGGACACGGATACGTCTTAGCTGATGAGAGTGTCGTAGCCAAGCCTGAAGCCTGGGCACGACGCGCAATTGCTCTCCACGATATCCTAGAAGCCAATGCTATTGTAGCAGAGGTGAATCAGGGTGGAGAGATGGTTACTAACACGATCCACTCGATCAGACCTAATGTTAAAGTTATTCCAGTTCGTGCGACTAGAGGTAAGGTTCTAAGAGCAGAACCTATTAGTGCTCTCTATTCACTAGGGAGAGTACATCACGTCGGATCTTACCCTAAGCTCGAGGGTCAGATGTGTCAGATTACCTCAGATGGATATCACGGTAAAGGATCTCCTGATCGTGTTGATGCTCTTGTGTATGGATTAGTTAATTTGTTTGGACCGATGACGCGTCGTCCTCTCCCTCCAGGAGCGTCAAGACCTAGTCGTACGGTAGCGCGTCCTGGGATGATAGTCTGATGAATATTTATATGAATGATCCTGATGAGACTGAGGGGAGAAAATTGTATCGTGCATATGCTGATGTTGTTAGTGTGTTACCCCTGTGTTGTTTCCATGTTGTGTGGGTGTTGTGGAAGGGTTAATAGAGGCAGCGTTTTTATGCAACAGAGTAATGTCCTAACGTGTACGTGTGCTGGCGTGCGGGTGCGTGCGCGAGGGAGAACGAGATCAGTTACGTGTGCCCGCGCATGATGCGCACGTGAGGGAGAGTGAAGTCATGAGGTTGTTTTTCTTTCACAGATATCCTTGGGAAGACTGTGCCATCAGTCTCGCAGGAGGCTTTGATCTACGGATCCTGAGTTGGTGGTTCACCTTTGTACCAAAAGCAATCAAATGGGGTAGACCGAGTTATTGGTATGTGTCACGTGATGCAACTCCTAAGACATCTATTGTAGGAAGTCGCCAAAGATATTGGGCTCCGTAGTATGTTAGATCTATTTTAGGACCGTCTAGGACATACTGTAGACCAACTTCTTGACCCCAAATAGGGTATTCGCCCTTAAAGTCGTCGTTGTTGGTCTACAGTCGTCTAGAGCTCAATGAGCAAAAGGAGACAATGATATGGCTCTCAGTGCAGGTTTAGAACTCGCGCTGGCGATCCTGGGACCGGAAAAATCTAATCGTTTATTTCCATCCTTGACTAGGAAGAGTCAGATCCTTGACAAGACTGTGTCTTCGAAGGCACTGGACAAAAAGGGATCTCCCTCTCGTCTCGTACAAAAGGCTGCGAGGTCAGGATCGCCATTGAAGCCGAAGAAGAGAAAAGTCTCCCGCACCACTCCCAGGAGTGCAGCGTTGCTACTGGGTATCCCAGGTGATGGAAAATTAGGTTAGTAGATATAATTGTGGAGTGTAGAGAGCATTCCGTTTTCGGTCGCGGAGTACTCGTAAGCACGGCGGATGAGGCGGCGTCATTGGCATCGCAGCTTTCGGCTTCGGACGTATCCGAGTTGTCAGATCCATAGTTACTTTAAGTCGGCGCGAAGTCGGAGCCACTGGCGTGTTCTGGCCTGATCTGGTCTGGTCAGACTTGAGGTCGCAAGTCGGCGTCGCAAGTCGGAGCCCTATCCAGGATCCGTATGCGTATTGAAAAGACCAGTTAACGTAAGAGACGCACCAAAACGCGGGCAAAGAAAAACCCCGCCCAGCCGGAGCCAGACGGGGTTTGGAAGTTATTTGATTTCCTTGAAACCTTTTCCTTCGGGTACGAAAACCGCGAAGCTTTCGCCGGGGCCACGATTTACCGCTTCTTGATTTTCCGAAACCGCCTTCGAAAGCTTTTCTTCCGCTTCGGGCGCTTCGGTATTTTTTACGTATTCGGCAATTGCCTTGCCAAAACTATCGAAGGCGGCGGCGGTTCTTTTCGTAGTAAAACCCGCCGTACAATTGCAAAGAAACGCCAAACCTTCTTGCGGTTCGTTAATGCCTTCGCCTTTATTCCATTCCGGGAATTCCCAACTTTCTTCATAGGCAAAGCCTTCGGCTTCTAAGGTTTCGAAATAAGCCCCAGCTTTATCTTCGATATCTTCTTTTGCCGCTTCGGGGATTGTATCTAGGGCCGTTTGAACGGCGCCAAGATATTCGTAAAAGGCTAGATTACGTTTTGATTTTTCCATAACGTTTACCCTTTCGGGAAAAGAAGGGGCGATACCTTCGCCCTTTTCAAGATTTGAAGGCTTAGCCTATTGCGCCCGCGCCGGGTTCGATAGGTTTGCCGCTATCGTTTTCCGGGTTTTCGCTTTCGGCTTTCGTAAAAGCCTTTACCAAATCGCCGAAAATTCGAAGCGAAGTTTGAAGCGGAAAGGAATTTATTGTTAGGCGGCAAATTCCTTCGCCGGAATACCAATCGGTACTTTCGATATTCCAAGCTTCGCTTTCGCTTTCGCAAGGCGAAACTTTTACCGGGATATCGGTTTCGATATCGTATTCTTGCGCTTCGATATCGTTTTCCGTACAAGGTTTGATTTCGCCTTCGCCAATAAGAAAGTATTGGTTTTCGGTTTCGGGCGGGCCTTCGGTAGCTACTTCGAAAGTATCTTCGAAAGCGGTTATCAAGGTATCGTAGAAATCTTCTAATTCGCCGCCGGTTTCGTAATAGGCTTGAAGGGCGGCTAGAAGATTATCGCTTTCGGTTTCGGGTATTGCTTTAACCGCTTCGGCTATTGCCGCTTCGGCGGTTTCGAATAGTTTGTTTTCGGTTTCGGGTTTCATAGCGTTTCCCTTTCAAGGGAAAAGAAAGGGCGGCGCTAACCGCCCCTTCAAAGGTTTCCGATTAGCTAAGGCTTATCCGCCCTTGCGCGATTTGCGCCCGGATAAACTTTCGCCGCCCGCGAAACCCCTTCGCCTTTTGCGCCGCCAAACAAGCGGAAACGGTTTGCCCGGTTTTGAAACAAGCGTTCCGGGCCGGGATTTCCTTCGCCTTCAAAACGCGAAGCTTCGAATCGTTACCGAAATCGGAAAGGGCTTTGCCGCCGCCCGCGCCGTTACCCTTGCGGGCCTTGCGGGAAGCCTTGGAAGCCTTGCGGGCCTTCCCGTTAGCCTTGGAAGCCTTGCGGGAAGCCTTGGCGGAACGCTTAACGGAAGCCTTCGCCCTTGCGCCCTTCGCCTTTGCCTTTGAAGGCTTGCGCGTTTCGGTTTTGGTTTTGGTAGTCATAACAAACGCCTTTCGTAAGCCCGCTTGAAGTACAAAACGCCTTGGCCGGATTGGAACCGGGCAAAGCTTCGCCTTATGAAGCGGGCGGTATCGGCGGTAATACCTTTACCTACGGAAATCCTTCCGGCAAGGCGCCCGCCCTTCTAAGGGGTTTTTGCGGCGCGGGCCTTCGGGGCCGATTCGATACCTTTTATATAGGGGCGCGCGCCCTAATTTAAAGGGTAAAAATGTCAAAAATACGCGGCGATATCCAGATTTCCGAAGGCGTATATTCGGGAACTTTCTAAAGGTTTTGCTTTAATAAAGTTTTCCCTTTAGAAAAGAAATGGCGTGGATGGCGTGGAAATGGCCGCAAAAGTCGATGGGGGCCGGGCTACAGGATGCCTCACTGATTTCCGCCTGCCCAAATGCGTATGAAACCATCATGACAAACACATTTTCAAATCCCCAATTTTTTGGAGATCCAGTGAAAAAGCATTACCTAAGTCCAAATTTTTTGGAGATCCAGTGAAAGGGAGTAGAGAAGAGACTATGGAATTGAAGCGGGAACCGAAGTTCAGAGTTGATAAGAAAAGCAATCCCCCACGCGTCTTCGTCCAGTGCTCAGAGTGCGGAGTTGATCTTCGAGAGATGAAAGCTGGAGAGAAGATCAAGGTGACGCGAGCCTACTACTGCGACAACTGCGATCCTGGTGCTGTCGTCCTGAATCTGCCTCGAACAAAATAGGAGCCCTACCAATGGACCGACAAACAGTGCCTTCATCCAATCTCTCGTCCGTAGGTTACGACGAGCGGACTGAAACCTTGGAAATACAGTTCCATAATGGTTCTGTGTTTAAATATCACGATGTGCCGGCAGAAACTCACGGACAGTTGATAAATGCTAGATCAGTGGGGAGTTTCTTCAGTACCAATATAAGAAATGCCTTTGAACACTCTAAACAATCTTAGAATTTGATGAGAGTTGTTGCCGATGACAGTCTGACCAGCTGGCTTGAGGAGCGCATAGATCACTACACGACGCAGTCTGACACCCGCATCATGGCTGTGCTCGGGGACAATGACAAAGTCCTCGCCGTGGCCGCCTACTACAACTGGTCGCAGCACTACAGGTCGATCGACGTTTCGTTTGCTGCCGACACCCCCAAGTGGGGCACGAGGCATATTATGAGGTCGCTAATTACTTATCCGTTTGAACAGCTTGATTGCGTGCGTGTTACGGCACTCGTCATGGCTACCAACCACCGGGCGCGGCGGCTATGCGAGGCTGTGGGGTTTGTTGAGGAGGGTGTGGCGCGTCAGGGGTTTTATCCCGACGACGCGGTGATTTATGGGCTTCTTAAATCGGAAGCGTCGTGTTGGCTTTAACAAAGGAAGAGACATGGGCAAGAAGGACAAGATATCGGCTCAACCGACACCATCGTCAGGGCCAGGGGCACGGTCCAGAGAGAGAGCAACCCCAACAGCTAACAGAGCTACTCGCAGACTTTCCACGGCTCCGGACAAACTAAATAAACAAAAGCGACTAGCCAGCGGCGGTCGAAGCGCCTCATTACTACGAAACTTAGACAGTGATGATAGAGGCGGTCGTTTAGGTTGATAGAATTATCACGAAAAACCCAAATATAGGAGATAGGTATGGGGATCACCTCGTCATCTATTAGAACACTTGGGCAAAAAAATCCACAACAGACTGGCAAGCTTGTTAAAGGCGCATTACAGCAAAAACCCTTTTTGGGGATACTTACAAGCGCACTGACAGGTGTAAGACCTGATGGAACACTAATTTCATCTAAAGCCGTGTCAGCCAAGACGGCTCCAGCTAAACAGGGGTCACTCAAGAGTAAAAAACAACAAAGTGTAAAGATCCCTACGACATCCGATCGCGCACCAGGGTTAACGAGCGGGTCTAGCAACCAGCGTAGAGCCTCATTACTACGAGGTTTAGACAGTGATAAAAAATTAAACCGTTTAGGATGATAGAATTATCACGAAAGCCCAAACACAGGAGGTAGATATGCCACAGCATCCAGGTTCCGGTGGCCGTCCAAAGCCGAGACCCAAACCAAAGCCGAGACCCAAGCCAAAGGTGTGAGGACAAAATGGCAACAGTAGTCCCCTATAGTGCCAACAAACAACACGTGCGACTGTTTGAGCCAGGCGATACTGCACGTACCGGGCCTCATAAGACATTTACTCTAAATGCCGGTGATATACCTGGCTTCGAGATGGTACGCGAGGTGAGTGACTTCATCGGGTCGCCCTCAGGTGAGGTAACTGGTGTCCTCACGATTACAGCTACGTAAACCTAATTTTTTGTAGATCATCATAGAAGGATCTTGTAAGATGAAGAATAGATGGGGTTTTCTAGCTCTCCTAGCTACCATACTAATCGCGGTTCCAGCAATAGCAGAACCCTCTGAAAAAGGCTGCAGTATTCGTCATACCGAAATGCTTTATACTGTTACCTTACTCGATGTCCTCCGAGTAAGTGGTTCGGCAACGGTGATCTATTCCGGCAAACGAGATGACGAAGTTCACACCTACCTCCTGACTAACTATCATGTCATCAAATCAGCGATTTCTATTGAGAAAGAATGGAGCCCAAAAAAGGGTAAGAAAATCGATGTTGAGCGACGGAGTCAGGTCGAGGCCTTTTGGCAGCAATACAATCAGTGTTCTCGATCAGTCGGAAAAATTGGCCGCCGGGCTGAGATCATGGTTTACGATGAGGGTAAGGATCTTGGATTGATAAGACTAATCGATAGAGAGCGTGTTATCGAATATGTCGCGGCTATTGTTGCCGAAAACGAACCAATTTACTTAGGCGAGGAAGTCTGGGCGATTGGTGCTGGGATGGGTGAACCACCCTTTATGACCAGCGGGGAGATCGGTTTCCTTGAGCGCCAGATCGATGCTTACCCCTACATGTTGTCAACGGCACCCATAATTTTCGGGAACTCTGGTGGTGCACTCTTTCGTTTGGGTGAAGATGGTTATGAGTTGATTGGTGTACCTGCGAAAGTGTCCGGAGCTGGGTTCCAAGCGATTACTCATATGAGCTGGTCGATTCCCCATGGAACGATTTATAACTTCTTACGTGAGCAAGGTTATTGTTTTATTCTCGGTGAATCAGACTGCCCGTTGGAAGACGAAGATAAGGACGAAGATGACTAATAAGCTGTGGTCCCACCACGCCATCCGGAGGAAAAGATGAATTCTCGTGGATTTATAATACCTGCTACTTTGGCAATTTCCATACTCGGTACTGCAGTAGTAGGTGGTGTGGGGTGGGGGCAGATGAGCACCCGTGTAGAGGGTCTAGAGAAAGAGGTTGATCGCCAGGGTAACGTCCAAGAGAAGATCGGTGAGATAGATAAGAAGCAAGGTGTACTCACAGAAAAGATCGAGAACCTAACTCGCGAACAACGTGAGTTCAGGAAAGATACCAAGCTGGCTCTGGACAGGATCTTGAGGATCCTTCCTCTTCCTTTACTACCGAACCGTTGAGGTGTTAGGGATTAGAGCCTTTTAATCACTACCTTCGGGTGGTTTTTTCATGCATGAAAGGAAGTGTTATGGCGAACAAAGCGAAATCAACAAGCAAAGCTACACAGACCGGCGCGGGAGCCGGCACCGAAACCCGGCGCACGACTTCGAGTGCGGAGCGGGATCAGGCCACGACACGCCTGGATCAGATCACCGATGTTGGTGTTGATGAAGCCACCATGTCGGCGGTTTTGGATCAGACCCGTGCGTGGAATGCCAACTCGAAGGCGTGCTTCGATACTCTTCAGGAGGAACTGCATTCCGCAGTCAAGGAAGCGAATGCCCATATCAGCGAGCTGCGCACTATTCGGGTGAATATGCTCGCCAATATGGCTCAGAACTCCGATAATATTCAGAAGCAGCACATGGCACATCGGGACATCGCCACTGATCGCACTTGGACTCAGTCCAACGAGCTTGAGACTATGCTGGCTGCCAAGTCCGGCGTTCAGGCTGACGCTTTTGTTGCGGCGCTTATGAAGGCGCTGGGCGATCTCAACGCCAAGTAGCTGTTGACCTGCCAACTTGCCAGGGCCGCGAAGCCCTGGCACCCTTTTTGGGAGAAA
>JAAKFP010000056.1 GCA_011065005.1 Chlamydiota bacterium
TTTTTGGGCTAGTTCATTTCGCTGAAAACATAGATTCACCTGTGCTCATATTTTGAAGCAGCTCTGTTTTCAGCGAAGTTTTGCGCAGCAAGCTGCGGGGAATTTACCCAAAAGGATTAAAAAAATAAATTTAATTTTCTCTTTTTCCTCTGTGTCTCTGTGTTTCATTCTTTTTTAATTCTCTTTTTTCTCTGTGTCTCTGCGTCTCTGTGTTTCATTCTTTTTTATCCTCTTTATTCTCTTAGCCTTGACAAGAGGCTGGAACTTGAAACCGAAGTTTCCTCGATTTCTCCATCCAAGATAATATTGGCTGGTTAATCGCTTCGAGTAATCAAGACGCAGAGAAAAGAAGGGTTTCCAGCCATGTAATCCGATAAATAGAGAAGACCCTGGACCTCCAAATGTGTGTTTCGCTACGGGATCGTAATGAAAGCAGCAAATCCCATATCTGTTGATATTCAAGATCGTGAACTTACTATTAACACAGTGCGCACTGCCTATGGTGTAGAATGTGAAATTGTGCAAGGGATTGCGTATCCACCAGGACAAGGCCTTTTTGAAGTTGTTTTTACAGTTGAGCTTATAGGGTCTATGTGAGAATTCCCCAAAAATTCCGTCATTATCGTTTCCAAACAGCATCCATGTTAGCCAATGGCCTACATCATACCGTTTTATTTGGCACCTATGGCGGGGAACAACACGATACAATCTCTGGGCTGCGGCATCTTTTTTATTCTCATGTTTTTCACTTTCCTCCCTGATACTCAATGGATTCGGTGAATGTTCAACGAATTTCTGCGTACAAACCTTATAATGAGCACACCCAGATATCGATATGATCAGGCAGGAAAGAAAAAAACCTTTCAATAGTAGCTTGAAAAAGGAAATTGTGGCAAAGTTGTATTTCATACGAAGTGAATTCACTCTTGCAAGAAAACTGTGGGATAAGACATAAAAAAATCTTTCCCAAACATAACGTAATTGAGCCCATGAGCGCAACACAGAAGAAAAAACTTTGCTGGAACTGCGAGGGACGAGTATCCCTCGAGGAAGAAAACTGTCCCTACTGCGCCGTATATGTTGGCCCCTCTCCAGATGAAAACGAAAAAGATATTCTTGCTCCCCCCTATCGTATCGTCGATTCCGAAGATGAAGAAGTTCCCTCTTCACCTTATGCTGTCGACGAAGAACAGGAGGAGGAAGAGGTTGAGGTTCAACTTTCCGAGACACGTAGCGACCTCAAAAAAATTGTTCTCCCCCTATGTTTATTATCAGCGGGTTCTATGTTGTTCTTGTTCGGTCTCATCTTACTCCTCTTTTCCAATCATGGTGTTTTCACTGTGTCCTGGAATAGTGAGTACTGGTATCTATATCTTGTTTTTGCACTGCCGATGGCTTTCTTTGGTTGGAGAGTACTCCGCAATTTGGAAGAAGACGAATATACAGAACCTGTTCCAGAATCGCATACGCATCAATCATAGTCGATACTAAGAATTTTAGAGGATCACTCGTGCTCGCTCTTCATCACGCCGCAACATTTTTTATACTTTTTCCCGCTACCACAGGGACAGGGGTCGTTGCGGCCAACTTTGGGCAGAACTGAAACGGGCTGCGATTTTTCATCAACTTGTTCAGGGGCCTGGGGAGGCTCGATAGAAGTCGTAGACGCTCCGGAACCGGGAAGTTGAGGGGTGCTTTCCCCAAGATCTGTGAGGAACGAACGGTTTCTTTCCATTTGTAAACGGGAGAGAAGCTGTTCGATGCCTGGCTGCTCAGGGGTTCGAATCTCAAACCTGAATAGGTCACGAGTGATCTCTTTGCGAATCTTCTGACCAAATAGATCGAAGTGGTGAAAGGCTTCATGTTTGAATTCCATCAAAGGATCACGCTGGCCGACAGCGCGTAGGTTAACATCGGAGCGGAGATGATCCATGTTGAGAAGGTGCTCCTGCCAATATTTATCGATCTTTTGGATCATGATGTGGCGAAGAGCTTCGTTTGCAGGCTTTGCGGGTATCTCTACTTCGGAAGGTGGAATTTGCTCGACTTTGGCATTTTCAAAGGCCAATCTTTCTCTAAAGGCTTCAATGACTTTATCCAATCCTTTTTGGACAAGCTCTTCCGCGTCTGAATGATCGTCATCGAAAAACCCTTCGTCAAAAGACACAGGAAAATGCCTCATCAGCCACTGACGATATCCTTCAGGGTCCCAGCCTCCCTCTTCGGAGCGAGACCGAAAGTAATCCTCTGCAGCGTCCATGCATACGTTCTCAATGAATTCGATGGCAATCGATTCTATGTCATCGGTGTGGAGAACCTCATTGCGAAATGTATAGATCTCTTGCCGCTGTTTGTTCATCACATCGTCATACTCGAGGGTATGCTTACGCATGGTATAGTTGCGCTGTTCCACTCTCTTCTGCGCTGTTTCTATCGATTTGTTCAAAATCTTTGCAGAGATCGGCTCTCCTTCAGGAGGGCGGAACTTTTGTAAGATCCCCGTCATGCGTGGAGAAGCAAACAAGCGAAGAAGGGAGTCTTCAAAAGAGACGAAAAACTTGGAAAAACCGGGATCCCCCTGACGGGCGCAACGTCCTCGCAGCTGACGGTCGGTGCGTCGAGATTGGTGGCGTGTTGTTCCAACGACATATAAGCCTCCAAGCCCAGCTATTCCTTCTTCCAGCTTAATATCGGTACCACGACCTGCCATGTTGGTTGCAATAGTTATCGACCCTCTACGACCTGCATGCGCCACAATTTCCGCTTCTCTTTCATGGTTTTTTGCGTTGAGAACGGTATGGGTAAGTTTATTTTGCTTGAAGATACGAGACAGCTTTTCCGACACTTCGACAGACTCTGTACCGATCAGAATAGGGCGCCCTTGACCGTGGACTTCGCTGACATCTTTTAGGATTGCATTATATTTTTCTCTTTCGGTCATGTAGATTTCGTCGTTATAGTCTTTGCGAATGCAAGGTCGATTCGTAGGAATTTCCAGCACATCCATGTCATAGATCTGCTTAAACTCGCCAGCTTCGGTAATCGCCGTTCCTGTCATTCCCGCACGTTTTTCATACATACGAAAGAAATTCTGTAGGGTTATCGTCGCGTAGGTTTGGGTTTCTTTTTGGATAGAAACGCCCTCTTTGGCTTCTATGGACTGGTGCAAGCCATCAGCAAACCGCCTTCCGGGTTGTGGTCTTCCTGTATTCTCATCGATGATGACGATTTTGTCTTCCTGAACGATATAGTCGACATCTCGTTCCATAAGAAGGTGAGCCCGCAAGAGCTGACGCAAGTTGTGAGCACGCTCTTTCCTCTTGGCGTCTTCCTCTTGGATAGCGAGCTTCCGTTCCATTTTCTCGTCAGTGGAGAGATTGGGATCTTCGTCAATCTTGAGGTATTCATAGCTGATGTCAAACATGACGAAATCGTCACTCTTGCCTACGCCAGAGGAACACTCTTCCCATCCTGCAATCCCTCGGTCAGTTAGTTCATACTCATTGCTCTTTTCGTCGACGACCATGTAAAGTTCCGCAAGCTTTTGCGCGCGCTCTTCCTTGTTGGCATCTGAATAGTAATAGAGGTCCCAGTTGTCAATGGCAGCGCGTAGATCTGGATTTTCCTTTACACGTTTTAATATTTTGTTCCGCGGGGTTCCTTTGCTTACAAGCCAAAGCTTTCGTAGCGCTTCCTGTTCTGCCTCTTCCTGTTGCTTATCTTTAGGCTTTTCAACAACAGTTGTTCGATCTGACAAATCCAAAACTTTGCGTGCTTCTGAAGCGAGTCGATTGCAAAAGTCTCTCTGCCTACGTACCAGCTCACCAACCCCCCCTTTCAGCTCATCATACATCTGTCGGCTGACGGGAACAGGACCAGAGATAATCAAAGGTGTGCGCGCTTCATCGATAAGAATCGAATCGACTTCGTCGATGATGGCATAGTAGTACCCACGCTGTACCTGTTCTTCCTTTCGGGAGGCCATGGAGTTGTCGCGGAGGTAGTCGAAACCAAATTCTGAAGCTGTACCATAAACGACATCGGCTTCATAAATGCTTTTTCGATCCTCCATCGGGGTACCGTTGGTAAGAGCTGCAGTTGTCAATCCCAGCCATCGAAGGACGGAACCCACCCATTCGCAGTCCCGTTTTGCCAAATAATCGTTGACGGTAACGAGGTGTACAGGTTTTCCGGTAAGAGCATTGAGGTAGAGAGGCATCACAGCTGTGACGGTCTTCCCTTCCCCTGTCTTCATTTCAGCAATTGAGCCCTTGTGAAGGGCGACAGCTCCTACGATCTGCACATCATAGGGGGTCATATCCCATTCCTGGTTATATCCTGAGACATGCACCTCCGAGCCCATAAGACGACGGCAAACATTTTTTACAACAGCAAAGGCTTCGGGGGTGAGATCATCTAGGGGTTCCCCTTGGTTCAGCCGGTCGCGAAATTCATCAGTTTTTGCGCGAAGCTCATCATCGGATAGGGCTTTGTATTTTTCATCCCACTCATTGACCTTTGCGACAAGTTTTGAATAGCTACGTACAACGCGATCTTGTGCGGTACCAAACAATTTTTTCAGAAATCCAAACATTAGCGACACAACCTGTTGCTGTTATTAATATTTACACAAAATTTTACAGGAATGGATGGTTTTATTCAACCGTAAGCGTTCAGACCTCGACTCAATCACCGCGAAGATCACGAAAGGTAAGCGTTCAGACCACCGTTTAATAACCGCGAAGATCGCGAAGAAAACGCGAAGAATTTTAAGAAAAAAACCCTAAAATTACTCAACTCCCAAAAATCGCTCTAAATTAGCCTAAATTATAAAAAAACTTCGCGTAATCTTCGCTTCTTCGCGTTCTTCGCGGTTGACAGATAGAGGTGAACGGGCACCTTTTTCCTCACTAAAGTAAGAGGAAATGTGGTAAAATAGTTGAAAAACAACCAGGAGAATAATCATGATGAGATCATCGAATCCCGCTCTACAAACTGGAACATTTTCCGGATATGGATATGTTTCTGATGCAGAAACGATGACATCCCAAGGTGTTGTCGCCAAAACAGGTCTGCTTCTTCTTTTTACCATGTTAACAGCTGGCTGGACGTGGGCGCAATTCTATCGGGCTGGGGGAGATCCCGCGGCGGTATCCGGTTGGATGATGCTTGGTCTGTTTGGAGGGTTTATTCTTGCGATGGTGACGATTTTCAAGAAGGAATGGGCACCCGTAACAGCTTCATTTTATGCGCTGTGTGAAGGATTTTTCATTGGAGGGATCTCCTCTATTTTCGAAGCACGCTTTCCTGGCATCGTCATACAAGCCGCTTCGTTAACCTTTGGAACCCTTTTTGCGATGTTAGTTCTCTATCGATCCGGGTATATCCGAGTGACCGAGAGCTTCAAAATGGGAATCGTTGCAGCTACAGGAGGGATTGCTCTTGTATATTTTGCTGCTATCATTCTGAGTTTTTTCGGAGTTCATGCATCTTTTATCTACCAAGGGGGCATTTTGGGCATCGGCTTCAGCCTTTTTGTTGTAGCCATTGCGGCTTTGAACCTTGTTCTTGATTTCGACCTCATTGACAATGGGGTGCGGCGCGGAGCTCCAAAGTTCATGGAGTGGTACTGCAGTTTTGCCCTGATGGTTACCCTAATCTGGCTATATATTGAGTTCTTGAGACTGCTATCAAAAGTTCGCAGCAGATGAAAAATACTTTCCCATGCTTTGCCCCACAAGGCATTTGATTTCGATTTTCTTAGAAGAGGCTTCTAGGAGATCTTGATCGAAAGTAATTGATTCCGGCTCGAACAGAAGAATGATTGTCGACGCGCCGAAGGAGAAAAACCCTTTCTCTGCACCTTTGCGGTAAGAGGAGTGTGGTTCATACGTTTGATTGATGCTTCCCACATTTGTTGCGCCAATTTCGAGATAAAGGACCTTGCCGAACTGTTTCGTCTCGAGTTCACAAATCGTACGTTTATTTTTGGAAAAGATGTGGATATCTTTTTTGATCGCCATCGGATTGACGGAAAAGAGACGCCCATGGATCAAGTGAGATTCTCCAGGAGAGCAATCCACGGGGAAATGATAGCGGTGATAGTCGCTAGGGCATAAACGTGCGATCACCATAGCACCATGCTGGTATCTAGAAGCGAGCTCCTCGTTAAGTAAAAGCATTTCGAGATGGAACTTCTCCCCCTTAACGAGAAAGCCATCGGTTAGGGCGATGTTTTGGAAGAAAAGATAGCGTCCATCTGCAGGAATGATCGCGGTCTTGCTATCTCCAACAATGGGGCGCACCTCAGGCTTGAGTTGTCGGATAAAAAAGTCATTGAAGGAGTGAAAATTTTCGATTGGTTCGAGAAATTCAGAGGTGTCGATCGCAAATCTTTTGATGAATGGCCGGATCTTTCTTTTAGTGAAAGGGAGCTTATGCCACCAACCAAAGAGTGCTGAACATAGAGAGAAGTGGGAAGTCAGAAATTTCAAAAAGGTTCCAAAAAAACCACCACCATAAAGAAGCTTCAATATGGCGTTTCCGTAGACTTTTTCCTTATGTATTTTCCCTGTTGTTCGATCGATATAGGTGATAGGTTCCATGAGATGGGGTTAGGGCCTTTGAGGACCTGTCTTTTTTGCAATCCGCGAGAACAAAGAGAGCTCTTTGAGAAACTCCGCATCGAAGGCGTAGGTAAGCTCGTTCTCTTTTATTTTTTCAAAAACGCCACCCGCTTTTCCTGCCAATTGAAAAAGGAGAACGCGGTCATTTGGGTTCTTTACATATCTCTCCTGTAGTTTTTTGTATTCAACAATCTCTTTGCGAAGGGTTTGCAAGTTGTTATAACTCTCCCCAGTAATCTTTATGATCTGATCCAGACTCATCAAATAGTGTTCTTCACCTGCAGAAGGAGTAGAGAGATTTTCAGGAGGGAGGTCGGTAGTGATCGGATTCACTCTTTGATCTGCACCAGACAAAATCATAGAGGTGCTTGTTAAGAGAACGAGAAAACCATTAAATAGAGCTTTATTCATTATTTTTCCCCTTAATAAATAAGTATATATTGTAGGGAAAAATCCATTAAAAAAAACACAAAAATCTAGAACTGGTCTGGTTTGTTAGGATCCCCGCCAAGAAGATGTGTTTTGGGGTCGGGCTGAAAGCAAGGAGCTAAGATAAAATGGTTATAAAATGCTCTCTCGAAGCTAGCATACAGCTTTCTTCCATCGTAGGGGGTGAATATCCCAAAAACCGCAGAAAGCTCAAGACCCAAAAGCGCTATAGGCGTACCAACTACACGGAGCAGATCTGCAGCCGCATCCAAGGCTCTTGCCTTAAAGGAATAGTTTCCCTCTTGAGGCTTCCAAAAATGGAAGAACGATATCAGCTTTAGTATGCGATAAGCGACATTCAGAGGTGCTGCAATAGCATGTACTAAGGGAGTCCCCAAAGTTAACAGGGCGCATTTGAACCGAACACATCCTTTGCTCTCATTCCCATATTTGCGGCCAGTGGTTTCATCGATGAGATTTGCGGGCTTCCCACCTTCATATTTTTTACCATTTCCTTCAACCTTCCAGGAATTGTAGGGCTGAAAATCTTTTAATGTTACAGATAAGCTTGTAGAATCAGCCATTTTTATTACCTTAATTAATTATTAAATTAACCAGAAGTTGTAGTTTAACAAAACATAACAAAAAAATCAAGTAGTTTATTGTGTGTTTGTAAATAGAGCTGAAGTGGAAATCCCGCAGCTCTGGCAACAGTTTTTCCAAAATGGCGGCGCAGAGCAGATCCCCAACAGGGTTAGTGATGCTGTTATTGCTCTCTACACCGACTACGAAGGAGATTATACCGATCCTTACACCATAATCATCGGCTGTGAAGTCTCGAATTCTGAAAATCTGCCCCAAGAACTCGTTTGCAGAGAAATTCCCGCGGCAACCTACGCTGTTTTTGAGATTGCTGGCCAATTTCCAGATTCGGTGAAAAAGACCTGGGAGAAAGTCTGGAGTACCCCACTCAATCGGACCTACACTACTGATATGGAGGTTTACCCTGCCGATTTTGATCCGGTCTCTAATTCAAAAGCTGAAATCTACATCGGGATTGTGAACACTGTCGATTAGTTTATCTTGAACAGAGCACGCGCATTTTCTGCTGTGGACTGGGCGATTTGCCCAACTGAAACCTGTTTGATTTGAGCGATTTTTTCTGCTGTTTCAGGAAGGTAGGAAGGTTCGTTTGTTTTTCCCCGCTTGCTTTGTGGAGCCAAATAGGGTGTATCGGTTTCGATCAGAAGCTGGTCGAGGGGAACCATTTTGGCTACTTGCTGCAGTTCTTCGCTTTTTTTAAATGTCACGATTCCGCTTAGTGACAGGTACCACCCCCGCTCGATCACCTGTTCCGCTTCCGCAAGTGTTCCCGTAAAACAGTGCAAAACACCGGGGGCGAGTCTATTATCGGTTTTGTATTCGGCATCGAGGGTTTCGAAGAAATCGTCAAATGCGTCCCTGCAATGAATCACGACAGGCAGATCGCATTCTAGAGCGAGATGGAGATATTTTCTGAGGAAATGCTTCTGCGTTTCTGGTGTAGAGTGTTTGTAATGGTAGTCGAGGCCGGTTTCACCAACAGCAACGAGGTCTCTTCTTCGAGCATGTTCTGCCATGAGAGGAAAAATTTGCTTCCCCTCTTTTTCTACATCATGGGGAGTCGTTGCCGCAGTATTAAAGATCCAAGGATATTGCTTCGCAAGGAGAAGACCCCTTTCTAGAGTATTGGCATCTGTGCAAATGTTGATGATGGTTCTGACATTCGCATCCTGAGCCCTCTGAAGGATGTTGTCGACCTCTTCGAAGGTGGGCAAACCGGTTAGGTGCGCATGTGAATCAATAAAATCTGAAGTCATAGGCATCCTTTTGAACTTAGGATAGTAGCACGCTGAAATTTATTTTGATAAGAACTTTTGTTCATCAGAATCCATCCGGGTAACCGTTCACCTCTATCTGTTAACCGCGAAGAACACGAAGAAAGCGAAGAATACGCGAAGATTAGTCTATTGATGTATACCCCGCACGGTTTAGTTTGACTAGTTGTCTGTACTCATCTTTTCCCATCTGGCTTTGCATTCGACCTCGAAAACCCACTTGGGTTATCTTCGGTCTCCATGCTTCGCCAGTCGGAAAAATCTGAGCACATTCAACTAGCCAAACTAAACCGTGCGGGGTATAGAACAAGGATAAGCCAGACCAAACGCTACTAATTAATAAAAAAATCTTGCGCGTCCTTCGCTTTCTTCGCGGTTATTAAGCAAGGGTCTGAACGCTTACCCATCCGGTGTTATTGTATCACAAACCCCGCTACTATTGTTTCTAAATAATTTTTTAACAAGATAGTAATAAATTTCTTTGTGATTGATTTTTATTAACTTTTAGAGCTATAGTTTGGATATTAATTTTTCTGAGGAAATAAAAAATGACCCCTAGCACAACTTTTCCCATCTCTACCCCATCGAAATGGTCCTGGCAAGGGCTTACATCAAGAGCAGAACAAGAAAAAACGTGGTTCTTATCCCAATCCATTAATTATTATGGCAAGATTGGGACGTCCCCTACCTCTTTTCAAAAACTTTCCAATTTTTTTTGGGGTATTGCATACGACATTTGTGATGTCCCTTTCTTTATTCCCCTCAT
>JAAKFP010000057.1 GCA_011065005.1 Chlamydiota bacterium
CGTCAACTTAAGAAATAAAATTAAACGCAAAGGCGCAAAGAAATTTAGGGTATTCTCCTTAGCGCCTTTGCGTCTTTTGCTCCTTTGCGTTTAATTTTATTTCTTAAGTTGACGGCATTGTCTGAGCGGTTACCATTTTTGAGCTTAAAAAATAATAGCGAATATGCTTATTGTTTGAATATATCGTGAGGATAAAATGGACCAGTACTTTCCCCATATACAAGGGATCGATAAGCAAAAAGAAGCGATGACATCTCTTTTGATGCATCTAGCTAATATCCACTCGGGATCGGACAACTTACCGGGACTGGAAGAGATGCTGTCTGCCCTAAAAGAGGCGTTTTCTTCTCTTGGAGGAAAGCAAGAGACTCTCGCATTAAAAAGCTATAAATGTCTGACACCCAATGGCAATCTTATCGAAACCCCTCTTGGTAAAGCTCTTTCCATCACAAAAAACCGAGGTGCTCCAATCAATATTCTCCTCTGTGGACATATGGATATTGCCTTCCCTGCAAATCTCCCTCTCGAAAAATGTAAACGTATAGGCAATGGAAAATTAGCCGGCAGAGGAACTTGTGACATGAAGGGGGGGCTTGTCGTGATGTTAACAGCGTTGCAAGCTTTGGAAAACAGCCCTTTTGCCGAAAAGATAGGCTGGCAGGTATTGATCAATCCTGACGAGGAAATTGGATCCCCTGGATCGCGTGAATTATTCCTTCATGCTGTTGAGAACAAAAAACTTGGGTTGCTTTTCGAACCCTCTCTCCCCGACGGCTCTCTTGTCAGCGCACGGAAAGGTTCGACAAACTATAGCGTAGCAATCCGAGGGAAAGCTGCCCATGCGGGCAGAGATTTCCATTTAGGAAGTAATGCGATCACTTCCGCCGCCCGGTTTACCCTCGCTGCAGAAAGTTTGACGGATCAAAAGAATGGCGTTACTGTTAATGTTGGTCATATAGAGGGAGGCGGTCCAGTGAATATCGTCCCAGACAGAGCGTTTTGCCGTTTGAACATTAGAGTAAAAAACGATCGCGACCTGAAAATCATCAAAGAAAAGCTTAAAACGATTGCTAATATCGAAAACAACAGGGAAGGAATAACGCTGATCTTACATCAGGACAGCGAGCGCCCTCCAAAAGTTTTCGATAAGAAGACGAAATTACTATTTGAAGCGTTGAAAACCTGTGCAGAAAATCTCGGGTATTCTCTTGAGTGGGAACCCACGGGTGGAGTTTGTGATGGAAATACGCTCGCTGGGGCTGGCCTTCCTGTAATCGACACATTAGGTGTGGTGGGAGGACATATCCACAGTGCTCAGGAATATGTTGTGCTTAGCAGCTTAGTGGACCGAGCGAAACTGGTAACACGTTTTTTAATGCAGATTGCTGCCAAAGAAGTTAATGTATGAAAAGAAGTCAAAATCATTGTGAGGTATTACCATGAGCATCACACACCTTGGAGCACTAAAAGCGAACCATCGCCTTGCTGAAGCAAAAAAGATGCTTCTAGAGGCCGTCTCCGAGCAGCAGAAAAAGCTGACAGGAATTCGCCCTTCGGATCCTGAACGGGAACAATATTACAATAATGCCCTAGAGACCCTCGCAAAATATAGAGGTGCGCCGCTGTGGTATCCCTATTTAGGAAGCGGAATTGGAAATGGTGCTCTTGTTGAGCTGATGGACGGAAGTGTTAAGTATGACTTCATTGGAGGAATTGGTGTACACCATTTTGGCCATGGCCATCCAGAAATTATTTCTGCCTGTGTAGAGGGTGCTATAAGCGATCTCGTCATGCAGGGCCACTTGCAGCAGAACACTGACTCCCTAGAACTTATCGACATCCTCGTCACTGAATCAAAACTGGATCACTGTTTCCTTACAACTTCGGGGTCTATGGCTAACGAAAACGCCCTGAAGATCGCTTTCCAAAAAAACCATCCGGCCAAACGGATCCTGGCATTTGAAGGGTGTTTCTGCGGGAGAACTTTGGCTATGTCCCAAATTACCGAAAAACCCATGGTTCGTGAAGGGTTGCCCGTGGACCTCGATGTTGACTACATCCCGTTTTACAGCCCAGAAGAGCCTGAAAAAAGCACCAAACGCGCAATCGAAACCCTCAAAAAGTTTCTCTGGCGCCATCCCAAGGGCTATGCCCTTATGATCTTCGAGATGATTCAAGGAGAGGGAGGATATTACCCCGGAGACACAGAATTCTTCCGCCAAATCATGGAAGTCCTCAAAAATCACAACATCGCCATAGTCATCGACGAAGTACAAACGTTTGGAAGAACTTCGAAGCTATTTGCTTTTCAGCATTTTGGACTTCAGGACCTGGTAGACATGGTCAACATTGGCAAGCTTGCACAGGTATGCGCTACACTCTTCACCGACGAATACAATCCACGCCCAGGCCTATTAAGTCAAACCTTCACAAGCAGCTCAGCAGCAATACACGCTTCAAAGACTATGATCCACCTCATGATTAAAGAAGGTTTTTTTGGCCCCAACGGAAAAAACATGAAGATCAACGAACACTTCACGAAAAACTTCAAAAGTATCGCAAAAAGACATCCAAATATAATCAGAGGGCCTTATGGACTGGGCGCAATGGTAGCATTTACTCCATTGGATGGTGATAGCAATAGGATCATCCAATTCGGCAAAAATCTCTTTCAGGCAGGTGTCATGAGTTTTGTTTGTGGCAGAGATCCCACACGTGCTCGCTTCCTGCCGCCAGTTGGAGCTGTTCGACCTCAAGATATTGATAGCGTAACAAAAATCGTGGAAGAAACTCTATTATGTTCATAATTCGTCCAGCAGCGCTCAATGACCTCGATGCTCTTGAAAAGTTTGCCTTTAGCGTTAGTCTAGGCATGATCAGCCTTCCAAGAGATCGAAATCTTCTTCTTAAAAAAATCGAACATTCCATCGAAAGTTTTGATCAAGAGATCACTGTTCCAAAAAATGAAGCCTACTGGTTTGTCCTGGAAAATACCAAAACGGGAGAAGTGGTTGGCTCCACAGGCATTAAGGCAAAGTCTGGAGTAAAAGAGCCCCTCTATTTCTTTCGGATTGAGGTTCAACATCCCCAATCTTCAGCCATGCCCGTTCCAGATGAGATCCGTATTCTCCATCCAATAAGCCTTTCCAATGGGCCTTCCGAGCTTTGCGCTTTATATCTTGCTCCTGAGTGGCGCAGCAAAGGAATTGGTGAACTCCTATCCCTCAGCCGTTTTCTTTTCATTGCAGGACATCCTCATCGGTTTGAAAATATCATCATGGCGGTGTTACGGGGATTCATCAGTAAATCGAGAAAAACCTCCCCGTTTTGGGAGGGGTTGGGACGTCACTTTCTGAATCTAGAGTTACATGAAATTTACTCAATGCTAGAACAGGGAAGATCGTTTATTCCTGATTTTCTTCCGAAATATCCCATCTATGTTTCATTGCTAACCAAACAGGCACAGTATGTCATTGGAAAGCCTCATATCTCGACACGACCTGCACTAAAAATGTTAAAAAAACAGGGTTTCAAAGCCACGCAAGACATCGACATCTTAGAAGCTGGACCGGTTATTTCTGCACAAAAGAACGAAATTCGAACAATAAAAGGCAGTGTTCTCGCCACTGTTGAGGGAAGGACGCAAAAAGCTATCCATTCAAAACGATATGTGATCAGCAACAACAACATCGACTTTCGTGCCTGCTGTGATACACTGGAAATTTCCGGAGAACATAAAGTTTTGCTTACAGAGGAAGTTATGAAAGCTTTGAAAGTTAACACTGGAGACAAAATTCGCTATGCAAAAACATATTGATCGCCTAACCTCAACAAATCCCATGACTGGAGAAATGCTCTGGGAGGGGGTCTGCTCCACCAAAGCTGAAGTTGATGCTTCTGTAATACGTGCTAGAAAAGCATTTCCAGAATGGTCTGCTTTCCCTCTTGAGAAAAGAGTGGATTTCCTCAAAAAATATCAAGACATTCTAAATTCACAAAAACACACCTTCGCAGAAACAATTTCCATGGAAACAGGAAAGCCATTGTGGGAATCGAAAAACGAAGTCGAAACTATGATTGCCAAAGTCGACATCTCTATCGCAGCGCAAAACATTCGGTGCCAAGAACGCATTAAAGAGTTGCCAACGGGAATCTCCGTCACAAGACATAAACCTCTGGGCGTCGTCGCAGTCTTCGGACCATTCAACTTCCCTGGACACCTCCCAAATGGCCATATTGTTCCAGCACTCCTTGCGGGCAATACCGTTGTTTTTAAGCCAAGCGAGCTCACACCTTGGGTTGCAGAAGAGATGGTCCGATTGTGGGAACAATCTGGGCTACCTTCAGGTGTACTCAACCTTGTTCAAGGGGGACCACTGGTAGGAAAATCCCTATCGAACCATCCCGATATTGATGCTCTCCTATTTACTGGAAGCTGGAACACCGGAAAAATTTTGGCGGAACAATTTGGTTCTCACCCGGAAAAACTTTTAGCTCTCGAAATGGGAGGGAACAACCCCCTCATCATCGGCGATATTTCCAACCTTAAAGCTGCAGCATACATCACGATACAATCTGCCTATCTCACCTCTGGCCAAAGGTGCACCTGTGCACGACGACTCATCGTTCCAAGAGGTAAACTTGGAGATTCCTTTATCCAGGAGGTTCTCAACGCTATTCCTAACATCAAGGTTGGAGCATATACAGAAAAGCCGGAACCTTTCATGGGACCTGTCATCACACAACAAGCAGCGCAACACCTGCTTTCGGCACAGGAAACCCTCATCCAAAAAGGAGGAATCCCTTTAGCAAAAATGAAACTCCTCAAACCGAACACTCCCCTGCTTTCCCCTGGACTCATCGATGTCACCGACATTGCAAACCTTCCTGATGAAGAGCACTTTGGTCCTTTGCTTCAAGTGATTCGAGTTCCAGACTTTGCCGCTGCAATTGAGGAGGCCAACAATACAGCCTATGGTCTATGTGCTGCGATCCTTTCCGAAGAGAGAAAACAATATGAGGAGTATTATAGCAAGGCACGTACGGGTGTGGTGAATTGGAATGCCCAAACCACAGGAGCCACCAGCGCTTCTCCCTTTGGAGGCCTTGGCCATAGCGGAAACTACAGGCCGAGTGCTTTTTACGCTGCTGACTTCTGCAACTACCCTATCGCTTCCATGGAAGTCGGAGAATTAACAATGCCTAGCACTCTATCACCTGGTATCAAAACATGAGAGGTAAAACCCAATGATTCCTATCGGTTACGATGTCAATTTCAATGGTCTAGTCGGTCCCACATATAACTTTAGCGGTTTATCCCAAGACAATGAGGCTTCGGTAGCAAATCGAAATCAACCTTCCAACCCAAAAGCTGCTGCACTGCAAGTGCTCGAAATGATGAAATTCCTCTCAGACCTAGGAATCCGACAAGCGGTCCTCCCCCCTCACGAACGCCCCCACATTCCCACATTTCGTGCTCTGGGATTTGGAGGTTCAGACAGAACAATTCCAGAAAAAGTATACCAAGAAATGCCAGAAATATTGCTCCTTGGATCATCAGCATCATCTATGTGGGCAGCGAACGTTGCGACGATCACACCATCCATAGACAGCATAGACCACAAGGTGCATATCACTCCCACAAACATGAGTAGAACGGTTCACCGCACCATTGAAACGGAATTCACTGCAAAAACCCTCAAGCTGATCTTTCCTTCCACAGCCTATTTCACGCACCATCCCGCACTCCCTTTTGGAAAACAATTTGCCGATGAGGGAAGTGCCAATCAATGTCATTTTTGCAGCAAAAATAATCATACCGGCATCCATCTGTTCGTGTATGGTGACACATCAAGGCAACCGTACCCTCCACGAGAAGGTATCTCTGCTCGGCAAACTCTCGAGGCTAGCCAAACCCTCGCAAGATCTCACCGGCTCAATCCGGAGAGGATCATCTTCGCACAACAGTCGACAGCAGCCCTCGAAGCAGGAATATTCCATAACGACCTAATCTCTGTTGGCACCAACAACCTCTTCTTCTTCCACGAACGTGCTTTCGAAGATGAAGCTTTCATCATGGATACCCTTCGAGATAAAGTCAAAGAACACTGCGACACGGACATGTACCTCATTAAAGTTCCAAACGAAGAAATTTCCCTCAGACACGCGATCCAAACCTATCTTTTCAACTCACAACTCATCAAACTTCCGGATGGTGCTTTTACTTTGATCGCTCCTGCAGAATGCCAGACCTTCAACTCCATCTCTCGATACCTTGACAATCTAACAAAAGATCCCGAAATCCCTTTACGTGACATCCACTACATCAACATCAGAGAAAGTATGCGCAACGGAGGAGGCCCCGCATGTTTACGGCTGCCTGCCATCCTCACCCAAAATGAAATCAACGCAATGCACCCAAACATCTTCCTTACTGAAAGACTGTATACAAGGCTGATAAACTGGATAGAAAAACACTTCCGAGAGCATCTCGAACCAAAAGACCTGGCCGACCCCAATCTCGTCGACGAAACCCAACAAGCTCTTGATGAGCTCACCAAAATTCTTGACTTAGGAAAAATTTACTCATTTCAAGTGTAAAGAAAAATGGAAGAACTCTTCAAAGAATTACAAGAAAACATTCAAGGCGAAGTGCGTTATGACGAGGTAAGCCGTAAAGTCTATAGCGTTGATGCATCGATCTATGAAATAGAACCAATGGGAGTGGTTATCCCCAAAACCAAAGAAGACATCGTTAAAATTGTGGAAATCGCCAAAAAATACGAAGTCTCTCTCATAGCGCGCGGTGCCGCCACAGGAATTACCGGAGGGTGTATCGGAGCAGGGCTGGTCGTCGATGTTTCCAAATACCTACGCCGAGTGCTAGAAATCAACGTGGAGGAAGAGTATGTCGTCTGTGAACCCGGTGTTATTCAAGATAATCTTAATGCCTTGTTATCCGAAAAGGGATACCGCCTAGGGCCCGACACCTCGACAGGAAATCGTGCAACACTCGGAGGGATGTTAGCGAACAACGCCGCGGGATCGAGATCGTTAAAGTATGGGATAATGGTTGACCACGTTCTAGGCGTAGAAATGGTGTTGGGATCAGGAGAAGTGATCCGTTTTGGAGAGGTCGACGACGAGGAATGGGATAAAAAATGCTTGCTACGAGGGAGTGAAGGGAAGATCTACCGAGAAACAAAACGAATTCGTGATAAATATTTCCACCAAATTGAAAAGCACTTCCCAAAAATACCTCGAAGGGTTTCTGGATATAATCTAGACCAACTGATCAAACCAGGCTCTTTCAATATCAGCCGATTGATCACGGGATCGGAAGGGACATTAGGAATCGTCACAGAAATTAAAATGCGAATCGCTCCGAAACCAAAGAGAACCGGATTGTGTGTCATACATCTCCACAAAATGAAAGATGGACTGAACGCAATAGAAAAGATTCTCCAATACCACCCCATTGCTGTGGAAATGATCGATGATAAAATCCTCGAAATGGGAAAATCCTCACCCAGTGTTCACGATAAATTGGACTGGCTCGAGGGAAAACCAGAAGCAGTATTTGCCGTAGAACTCGAAGAGGATCCTTCCAACCCTATCGAAAGCAAACTTAACATTTTCGCCCAGGAAATGAAAAGTGCCGACATCGGCTACAGCCATGTGTGCCTGACAGATCCAGAAACCATGTCACACGTTTGGGAAGTACGCAAAGCAGGACTCGGACTTCTTCTATCCAAAAGAAGCTACAGCCGAGCCATCGCCTTCATTGAAGATATCTCTGTGCCACCAGAAGAACTAGCAGACTTTATGGAAGCCTTTCAAAGGTATTTAAAGGGTGTCGACAAAGAAGCAGGGATCTACGGCCATGTAGGTTCCGGCTGCCTTCACATCCGCCCCTATATCGACCTACGACAAAGCGATGAGCTGCAACTCATGAAAAAGATCATGCACGATGTGACAAAACTCCTCCTGGAGCATAACGGTTCCCTCAGTGGAGAACATGGAGACGGTCTTGTACGATCTTGGCTTTTGAAAGAACTCTATGGAGAAAAAATCTGCCAAGCTTTTGTAGAATTGAAAGAGGCCTTCGACCCTGACAATCGGATGAATCCCGGAAAAATCGTCCACCCCGAACCCGTCGAAGAACATCTGCGAATTAACCCGCAAACGAAAATGAGAGAGATCGAAACATTTTTAGATTTCTCAAAAGAAGGAGGTTTTTCCCTTTCTGCCGACATGTGCAATGGAAATGCACAATGCCGTAAACCTGAAAATACAATGTGTCCCTCCTTCCAAGCCACACATGACGAATACCACACAACTCGCGCTCGCGCACAAACACTCCGCGCCATCATCACCGGAAAACTTCCTTTCGACGAACTCACAGGTGAAGGACTTCGCGACGTCATGGATCTTTGCATCTCCTGCAAAGGGTGCAAGAAGGAATGCCCTTCACAAGTAGACATGGCAAAAATGAAAGCGGAACTTCTCTATCAGTACCACGAAAAGAACGGATATTCTTTTCGGGATAAGCTTTTCGGATATATTGGAAGAATCAACCAAATAAGCTCACCCCTCGCCACACTCTTCAATAAAATCAACCAGACAGCGATGGCCAAATCCCTTCTAAAAAGCCTGGGTATCGCCCCGGAACGCGACCTTCCCACTCTCGCGCCGCAAAAATTCTCGCAATGGTTTCGCAAGCATAAACAATACCCCTCACAAGAAAAAAAAGTGGTCCTTTTCAACGACACCTTCACAGAATTCAACACCCCAAAAATTGGAATCGCCGCCACAAACGTTCTTCAAGCTCTAGGCTACACAGTCATCGTTCCCCCCTGGCAATGCTGCGGTAGGCCCATGATCTCAAAAGGAATGCTGAAACAGGCAAAAAAATATGCAGAAAGACTACTCCACACCCTGAAACAATATGCAGAACAAAATATTCCCATCATCGGTCTGGAGCCTAGCTGCATCCTCACCATCAAAGATGAATTTCAAGGACTCCTCGGCTACGATAATGACATTCTAGCAAGTGTCATCCAACACTGTTTTACTTTCGACGAATTCCTCGCACAACATATCATCGACGGCAAACTCCCCCTAACCTTCGATGATACCACACACAACATCAAGGTCCATGGCCACTGCCACCAGAAAGCGCTAACAGAACATGGAGACACGTTGCATGTCCTAAAATGCATTCCCAATGCTACTGTCACAGAAATACCCTCCGGCTGCTGTGGCATGGCAGGCTCCTTTGGATACGAAAAAGAACACTACAACTTTTCCATGAAAATCGCAGAACTGCAACTCCTCCCCGCCATCAGAAACGCACCCCCCAACACAACAATCCTCGCCAATGGCTTCTCCTGCCGCTGCCAGATCTCCCACGCCACCAATCAGAAAGCCCTCCACCTCGCAGAAATCCTATTCAACTCTATGCGGTGATGTTACTTAATTCACCACAGAGAACAGTGACTCGACTTTCGACATTTGGATTCAGCCTGAAAGGCTGAAAGTGGTTGGGCCATCGTCCCAGAAATAGTGATCTGAATAGTTAATCCAAAACATACTCACTCTTCAAGGGAGAAGCTCTATTTTGCTCGCCTGCTTCCTCCTTTTCAGATCTAACCTTCCAAGCATAGTGTTGTTGATGTTCTTTGGAATCATAC